>JBEDNI010000013.1:0-16507 GCA_041170685.1 Bacteroidota bacterium
ATACAACGCCTATTTGAGGTTATCCATATTCTGGATTGGGTGAGCATTTATGCCTCTGACCTGCGTAATGCCGACAACATGCATGTGCACATCATTATGCGCCTAAAAGGTTTTCTTGATTCCATAAAATAGACCCCAACAGTGGTCGAAAGCAAAAAAATAAAGGTTACCTTTCTTGGAACAGGAACATCTCAAGGTGTTCCTCCTATAGGCTGCACTTCCGAAGTATGTCTTAGTCAGAATCCAAAAGATAAAAGATTAAGAAGCAGCATACATCTGGATATTGATGGAATTAGCATTGTAATTGATGCCGGGCCGGATTTTCGTTATCAGATGATCAGAGCCGGAATTAACCGAATTGATGCATTGCTATTCACCCATGAACACAGGGATCACACGGCGGGTCTTGATGACATCAGGCCCTACAATTATTTGCAGGAAGACCATCTTGACGTTTATTGCACACAGCGGGTATTAAATACTTTTAAAAAGCAATACCATTATATTTTTGATAAAAACCCCTATCCGGGCATTCCGCTGATTCGTTTTCATCATATTGACAACAACCCTTTTGATGTGCGTGGCATACCCATCATCCCCATTGAAGTTATGCATTACAAACTTCCCGTTCTGGGTTTTAGGGTGGGGAATTTCACCTATATCACCGACGCAAATTACATTGCAGAAGAAGAACAGCATAAGGCCAAAGGAAGTCAACACCTTGTGTTGAATGCGCTCAGAAAAGAAAGTCACATCTCCCATTTCACCCTGGATGAGGCGGTTAATCAGGCATTCAAAATTGGGGCAGAAAACACTTGGTTCACTCACATGAGCCATCAGATAGGATTACATGACGAAGTAAATGCAGCACTTCCGTCCAATATGCAACTGGCATATGATGGGCAGGTTATTGAAATACCTTTTTAATGAATAAATATAAACCGGCCCATTTCAGTTTCTGAACCATCCTTATTTACAGCAAAAACAAAGTAAACACCGCTATTCGGGCGTGTACCATTTAACCGCAACCCATTCCAGGTGGCGGTGCCGCCATTGGCCTGTGTTATATACACCAGATTTCCGGTGGCATCCGTAATTCTGATTTCAGCATCCCTGGCCAGCCCTTCTATGGTTACCAAACCGCTGTATCCCGGTTTTACGGGATTGGGGTATATCTTAATATTTCCAAATTGGTCAGAGGCAGCACTGGCATCACTGCGATAAGATACGATGCCTTTATCTGTTCCGAAAAACACTTCACCGGTTTTATCCTGTTGCCCTATGCAAATAACCCGGTTGTCGGGCAGCGGACTATTTTCCGACCTAAACTGCCATAATACTTTCTGGCCATTCGGTTCTACAAGGAAAATGCCATTATTCGTAGCAAACCATTTTCGGTTACCGCCATCTACACAAATATCATTTATGCTTTCTTCACCCAGCAAATATCCATCTACTCCATTCTGCCTTATGATTAACCGGTCGGCATTAGCTCCCTCAAAAACCGATATTGGATTGGTAAATACATTCAGCCCCTGGGCTGTACCAATCCAGACATATCCGTTTGAATCGCAGGACAGAGAGGTAACTTCAGCAGTGATTAGACCATCGCGGTTACCCAGCGTTCGGCTTCTGTCATCAAACACATTGCCTGGGGTATTATTATCATCGTAAACCAGTAAACCGCCTGAAATTAACACCATCCATTTATAGCCGTTTTTGTCTACAATAAGCTTCCCTACATCAGAAGTTCCCACAGGGATGGCAGTCCACTGGCCGGATTTATTCATCATGTGCAGGCCTGCACCCGGAGCGCCAAAGTTGGTAACCCACAGGTTTCCTTTAACATCCGACGCGATACCTGAAACCCGAACCATATTAATAACCGGTGTAGGCTGAAGAGTGCTGTTCCCGGCATCCCAACGGTTAATGGCCTCTCTGCCCCTGAATTCCAGCAACCCATTCACATGGGTGGCTACATAGTTTTTCCCGGTGACAGGATTGTGATGTGTGAAGGTATAATCATATAAACCTGTATTGAAAGAACTGGATGGATTGCTACTCCATACATTGTTATCAAACAAATAAAAACCGGTGGGATTATAGGCATTCCCAAAGGTATTGCTCACACCGCCCGCTGTGGTAAAAAGGGTATTTCCCGCCTGGGTCATGGCAAAAACAGACGTTCCCGATGGACCGGATGGCTCAAAGGCAATTTCGTTCACATCGGTTTGTTTAATTACTCCCGGTCCGATTCCTGTGCAAAACCAAAAGTAGCCTTCGGCATCCGTGGTACCGTCGCTCAGCAGGTTGACCGCTTTTCGGGTTATGCCTGCATTGGTCACTGTAAAAATCCCACCTCCTCTGAACACATTTAATTTACCCGCATACTGCTGTATTCTACCGGTAACATTCTTTTGATTAACAATGACAACAGCTTTACCGCTGTACAACCTGTATACAAGACTATCGGCCGCAAAATATAAACTGTCATTGAAGGGATGCAAATGAGAACAGAAATTACCATTAAAAACCCTTTTCCAGTTATTGAAATCGTTCAGATTTACGGAGGCAGCGTATTTGGCACGTATAATACCATTGGCGGTGCCGGCGTAGATGGAATCACCCAATACTGCGGTGGCCAGAATACCAATACTTTGCCCACCCGGTCCTATGGCCGTGTAACTATCACTGATTTCTTCTTTCAACAGATCAAGAACCAAAATTCCAAAATTGGTACTAATAATGGCTTTCTCGCCTACCACTTGCACGTGAATAATTCGCTTATCACCTTGAATGAGTTTGCTATACAGGCCTTTTACCTGAGTTAAGGTCCTGTCATTTTTAAGCAATTCTATCATCCCGTTATTGTAGCCAATAATGAGAATTTTAAAATCAGGCGCATACCGCATACAAGAGATACCGGAGGCTTCAAAACCGTCAAGTTTTGTTAATGTCTTCATCTCCCCATCCCTGATATCGGTGCGGAAAAGGCCACCTGCAGATGCTGCATACACATAGGTTCCGGAAGACTCGCATACCCTGGCAACTTTATAACTGGCGTGGATGCGCCATTTGCCGATGGGGGGCATAGTATCCTGGGCACTAACCGCTGTAAAAAAACAAGACAGCGCCATACAGCAAAGGACTAAACCCTTAATTGAGTGTGTATCTGATTTCAAATCCAAAATCGGTTAGGGCGGTGTAGAACTGGTTGGCGATGCGGGGAGACATAATGGTTTTGTTGTATCGCAAAGCCATGTTAATTTTGTTATTAACCTGATAGGTGGCAGCAGGACCAATTCTCACTTGTTTGGTTCCTGCAGAGGCACGATTGTCGTTTTGGTCAATTTTGCGTGTAATGGTAATATTATCGGCCACGTTCACGGTCATGTCAAATCTGAAATCATTGGGAAGATACAGTTTTCTGCCGTTTCTACGGAAGGGTAAGGTAAGTCCTGTGACCCTGTATCCCGCCTGAAACTGAACCTCATTATTGCGCATTTCAGTCACGTTGAACTGGGCTGCAAAAAGCTTAAGAATTCGCGAACGTTTGTAATCAAAAGAAAGCGTCCAGTTATTACGGGTTGCAATATTGATCCCCAGCAACGGGTAGAACCCTTCTGAAATGGTTACATCTGATATTTGGCGCTGAGGTACAAAGTCTTCACCGGGTTTCAACGTCTGACCAGCATCATAACGAAGGTTTTGGGTAAAACTTCCAATCGAGTAGCGGCCGTTGTAACCATGCCTGATATTGATATTAGAGAATATTTTACCGATGGCCTTAATACGGGTTAATCCATTGTAGTTGATGTTCCAGCCCGGTAATGGAATCTTAGGAAAACCGGAAACATCGGCCCTCCCCGGATCCATACCCGAATAAGTTGCATAAAAGGCACCAATCAGAACATCCTGCTGTTGTTTACTGTAACCGATTGGGAACTTGGTGAGGGAATCCTCTCCCGGATTGAGTATCCGCTGATCTGCAAACATAAGTTTCTGTGCAATGCTGTATCGATTGGCCTGAAACTGCGTAAATACCGCATTCACCCTATTGTCACCCAACACATTATCTTTCACAAAATGGGTGCGAATAAAGTTGCCGGTGATATTAAAATTACCCATTTGGGTTAACCCCTGATCTACCCATGAAGTCCCATCCCAGCGGAAAACACTCTGAGTACCTTCCATATTGTTTCGACTCAGATCCAGTTGAATCCTTAGACTCTTTATGGGCTCCACGGTAATATTTCCGGTAAAGGCTTCTGTGGTAGAAGTTCGGTAAAAATTACTTTGCCTTGTATCTTCATTGAGTGCACCACTTCTGGCCAGACGGTAACGAATATTCTCTTCCTGCCATCCGAAAACAAACGGTAGACCCGGTTGAACATGCTTGAAGTTGTGTCCGAAATAATCCGGTTTGTATCGAAATCCCGGCATATCGGTGGTTTGTTTCACGCTATAGCTGAAGCCGGCGTTTTTGAACATACTCACAAAATTTCCAACGGCTATTTTGATGGGATTTGCTTTTTTTGTACTCTCTTTACTCTTGTCAATGGCACTCTCATATTTCACATCCTCGTCAGATTTTTTGTTTTTATCCGATTTCTTTTTTGAGGGTTTTTCCAAATCTCGTAACCACGGAATTTTCTGGTAAAGACTCTGAAAATTCAATTGCCCTTGAATATTGATATCCTGGGCATTACTAATTCGGTTACCCAACGATGAAAACGCAGGTGGTGCCTGATTCCATTCATAACTACCCGTGTAATTTACACTTGTGGTTATCCAATCCAGACGGCGAAATTTAGCAAATGGCAAAGTGTAGTTACCGTTGACAGAATGATTAAAACGGGTCATTCTTCCGAGTGTATTGAATTCTTTGCGCACCAGTTCCCTCCTGCCTTCTGAATCCAGACTGCCGTATGGCTCTTCAATACGAGCATTGGCCGTAGCATTGTAATTGATGGTGAGTGAGCTAAACAGTGGCAGACTCGCATTATACACCCTGTTTAGGGTGAAATTCTTATCAAAAAGCCGCGGATTTACCTGACGGAAATTATTGTTGTTTCTTGCTTGCATCTCGCTGTAAAAGCGATTCAACTGCCACTGTGTAGAAAAATTCGATGGCAGCAGGTTAAAATTAATCTCTTTAATTGGATTTAACCAACCTGGCTTTAACTTTTTAAAAGGCCTTATGAATTTGGTGGGTATGGAATACTGATATCCCAGGGCACCTTGGGTTGTTTCCGCAAAAAACTCTTCTATCTGTTGATTCCTGCGGAAATTTCTCTGAAAACTATAGGTGGCATTAAAGTTGGATAAACTCCAGGGCATGGTTTTTTTACCCGGTCTGGCCGCAATTCTGACATTATTAAAATTGATACTATACAGTGACGAATAGTCTTCCGCTGCTTTTCTCACGGCTTCTCTCTGGGCTTTATCCACAATACCGTTGAGGAATGTTGTCATTTCAATATCAGGGTTCAGCGGATTGAATTTCGGTCGGATGTAGTTTTCGGAGTAGCCAATGTACATGGGGAAGCTAATACCGGCCTTTTTCGGGAAAAACTTACCCAGTTCAAGGTTGCTGGCCACGTCGTAATTCATGTTGGTGCTCAAACTACGATCGTTCAGTTTTTTATCTACATCCCCAAATCCTATAGTCCTGATGCTACCTGCCAGATTCACAGTACCAAAGTCAGCCAGGCTAGTCTGTATATTTCCCAATGCAGCCCATCCCCCTTTATTTGCGATATTCTTAACACGCAACTCATTCACCCAAACTTCAAAACACTGGGGGACATCCGTGTTATTCTTAATACCAACCATCATCACCCTTATATTTCCTACATCCGGCAAGCCCAGGACCGTTAATTTCCCTCTTTGGGCGGGGCGAATGAAAGGAGCCGACATAGGCCATCCGGCATTTTGCCTGTCGATCTTCAGCTGATATAATCGTTCGAGTTCCAAATCAATGAAATTTTCATCAGGCCATATGAGTTTATCAGCGCCGGGGGTACCTCTGTTAATGTTTCCACGGGTAATTTTCAAAGGAATTTCATATTCGTAATAATTATTGGTAAGATCCGTTCCAAATCGGACAAAGCAAGAAACATCACCATCTTTCAGCTGAGGAGCTGCGGGCGCTTCAGCATGAACATACAATTGAAGATTTTTATAGTTTCGGATGTCATACTGACTGGTTTTAAACGCGCCTCTCGCATCACCGGGCAGCATGTTGCATGTGGACAAAGACAAGGACTGTTCGTTCTCGAGCACCGTACCCAGGGAAGCCATATTTTGCACCCTCACCACGCCCGGAGGAGTTACATAGGCAACAGGTGATCTTTGCCCATTTTCTTCAATATTAACGGTGGATACCACAAACTTGGTATTGTCATTGGGATCCTGTGGAACGATTACACCGGGTGTCTTCAGTGAATTTACATACCTACGCCAGTCTGCCCTCACCAGGTTGATGTAGCCCATGCGCAAAACAGCGCTGTCCGAGAAACCCGTCATCACCATACGCATGAATCGGATGCTCTTAAAATCGCTGATATTGCCGACCGACTTCTGAAACTGTCGAATAGGAATTTTAAATTGATACCAGTTTATTTCTTCCTCTTTACCATTGCGAAGCTTAACGCGTTTTTTGGCAATGTCTGCTACATAATTCTTACCAATCTGCAGGTCAGCCGCACTTATTTTAATCTGATACTGATAATAATCTTCGCTCTGATTCAGGGTAAAGTCCTTATTGATATCCTCGTCATTAGGTGCGGTGCTGGAAGATTTAGGCATTTCATTGTACTTCCCTGTGAAACGGTCAGGATTTGAGTTGCCTTGCATTCCCTGAAAATGGCTGTATCTGCCAATGATGTCAGCATCAGACGTGGTATATTTTTCTTCCAGATAATGCACAAAATTATCATTGGAAGGATCATTGACTGCCTGATTATAGATGGCGGAATTGACCCCAAAATTGGTTTCCAGTAATTGTAAATACGATTGGTCGAAATGAAGTCTCTCCTGTTCGTCACTCATTCCATCAAGTCCCGCGTCCTGTTCTTTGAGGGTTGCAGGATCATTATTAAACGCAAAATTGATCTGCGGAATGGAAGGGACAATCCCGAAGACGGTTGTATCTGTATTGGAAAAATCGGATGACGAAGGGCGCCCATTTTCGAAAGATTTTCTTCTATCCGGTAAAATATCTTCGCTTATACTTCCCAGATGCAGATAAAAATCACCCTTCAAACCCGGATTTTTGATCAACGGATCCATCATCCATATCTCGATATAGTCAATATTTGCGGCCTCAAAGTCATTTTGATCCACACGTCGCATAATCCCTGCCCAGCTTCTTTCCGGCTGAAGCAAGCGACCGTTGGAATTGATTTGAGCGGGGTTCGAATTAAAGTTATACAATCCACGCTGTGAAGGCCGATACACCATATCCAGGGTGGTAAGCAGCGTAGGGGTGCCCTGAGGAAACTGACGCTGGGGAAACACTTCCCGCTGATCGATTTGCCGCATGTAAGGATCGCTTAAAATCTCATCTACCCGGGTGCGGATATTATCAGGCATATCTTCTTCTCGATAGAATAGCTGATCTATGCTGTAATATGAAAGGCTGGCATGTCTGCCTAACCACCGCAGTTTATTGGAATCCAGGGTTTCGGGAAACAGATCGGGTTGCTTTTGCGGTATGCTGGCTACGGTCCAATTGGAAATCTGCTTCAGGTCATTGGGCAATTCAGCATTTTCAAAATCTTCCAGGTTCGATACCCCGCGTTGTCCTCCCTGAGAACGGTGATTATGGGGTATGATTTTGGCAAACTCACCGTAAGCGGTAATGCGGCTTATCTCTTTTGTTTCAAGAAATGGGAGCCGGTCAACCATTCTGGTGATGAATCTCGACTTGTTGCTATAGGCCACATCCCCGCCGAAAATAGTGTTGAGGAGTGGCTCTTCATTAAAGTTGGTTTTGGTGGTTAACGGCCTTTCATACATGTGAAGTGCTGTTGCTCCCACAAGCAGATTTTTGTTAAACTTATGCTCAATACGGCCCCCAATCAGGGTTTTTTGCTGAATATTAAAGAAGCTTTGACCATCAGCACTGGCGCGTATTTCTGCTCCGCCTCTGAGCAATCCGTCATTGATAATCCTCACTCTGCCCAGGGCATAATCTACCTCATAATCCATGCCTTCCTGCAGTGGACGTCCATTGGCCGTCACCCGCACCGAGCCCCGCTGAAGATTGGTAGTTCCGAGAAACAGTTCTGCACCATTCGGGCTTTTGTAACTACCTGCCAAAAAGAACTTATTATGCTTAACATCCTGCTGAGCAAGCCATTTGGTACTGTCATACAAAGCATCAAAACAGTAATAATCTGCCAGATCGGTTCTTCCGCCAAAACGGCTCCTCATAAAATCACCAAACGGTTCTGTAACCGGAAAAATAATTCGGGCATACTGGGCCTGAACTGTCAGTCCTTCTATCGCATCAAAAATACCATCCGGTTTCGCTTCCTGCTGTCTGTTAAGCTTATCCAGACCCAGAACCCGTATGAGTGGATTGCCGTTGGCAAAAGCCGGGACCGCATTTTGAACAGGCAAATAATTATAATCTGCACCGCTGGTATCATCTGCATACAGCACATTGAGTTTAAAATCTTCCAATGATAAGCTGTAGGTATTCAGCGTGTAAATGTTTTTCATCATCAGGTCCCACATGGGCAGCTTGGTTCTGATGGTATTGCCTTTGAGCATCTTCAAAAACAACATGCGCTGATCGCCGGGGGGAACATCACGACTAAATTCGCCAACGGTATAGACTTTACCGTTTAAGGTGTATTCGAAGGCCACTGCCAGAATTTCATCGTTATTCAGGGGCTGGTTAAGAGAAATATACCCCAGTTGCGAGTGGAGGGTGTATTCATTGCTGTTCAGCTGACGCGCATTGTTGAGGATATCGAAATCTACTGTTTGTTCAAAATATGGGTACATTGAAAACAGACGATCCACCGCAGTTCCGTTTTTTCTGACCATGTTGTCATTGGCAATTTGTGCATACAATGTATTCGAAGCATTGTCGGCAGCCGGGTCTATAGAACCGCCCAGATTATTTCGATAGGGTTTAGATTCGCCCAAATCATGAAAAACAACTATATCGCGGGGAGTTTCAATATTGGCACTGCGGTTGGTTACCCAAACCTCCACCCTGTTGATAATGACACCACTTGCCACAATGGGCAGATTTTCCAGTGCAGCATTGTAATTATTCTTAAAATACTGGGCCAGAAAAAAGTGTCTGTTCTGGTCGTAATTATCCGCTGTTATCTTAAATTCATTGAGCTGCTGACCGCCCTGCAACACAGTTTCGGTACTTTGGCCTTTATTCTGGCTAAACACAGTTTTTACCGTTGTTTTACCAAACTGCATGGTAGTGCTGAAACCAAATAAATTATTGGCCGGCTTGATTAGCTGCGTGGGCAGATTCAAACTAACGTTACCCACCTGAACATCTTTGAGAATTCCGTCCGGCTTGCCTTTCCAACCCAAATTGGTTTGATTGTCAAATTCAAAGGCAGCTTCAGTATCGTAATTGATGCCCAGTTTTACATTCTGACCCACAGAACCGTTTGCGCTGATCTGTAGCTGTTGATCAAAAACCGGCACAAAATACCGCTGTTGTCGCTTACTGAACGACGGATTGCGGTTTACATTGACATTCCCCCCCAATTTAATCATGGCAGAGCCATTCAACTGAAAATCCACACCGCCTTCACCAAATATTTTAGAAATGGTGGGATTGGTCAGTTCCGTTTTGATGTAATCGTTGATACTCCCTTTTCCGGCACTCCCAGTGTTATAGCTGGCATTTTGCGATTTCTCCCGATAATAATCCAGGCGATTTGCACGGGTTGTTTCCTTGAAATAATCAGAAACTGACATAGACTTTCCGGTAGAATAACTCAGTCCGCCTACATTTTTAAATTCCTCGTATCGATTGGTTTTGGGGTTATATTTCCACTCAGAATTAATGGGGTTTTGCAAATCCACATTGGAAGTAGATTTATTTTTTTGCCAGTCGCTGCCTGACTTGATGCTGTATTTTAAAGCGGTATCCGTTTGTGCAAAAACAACCTGTGCGCATAACCAAGCCGATACCACCATGACAATTTTTGTCACAGCAACAGCCTTTGTTTTTACCCATGCCTTCCGGCCGGAATTTTGCATAATTAAAAAAGAAAAGTAAACGTAGTAGTTCGCCTTATATTGTCAGGTTTTTGTTAAACTGCGCAATTTACAATATTTTGAGTGAATTACGAATAAGTTCCTCCACCGTTAATGACGTTTTACCATTATCTGATATTTTCATCAGGGCTTTTTCTGCAGCAGTTTTATTGTAACCAAGACTAATCAGCGCAGACAGGGCCTCATTCATTGCATCAGACACACCCGGACTTACCAATGTTGCCCCGGGCTTCATTTTTTTACCGCCCAGTTTATCCCTCAGTTCCAGTACAATACGCTGAGCTGTTTTTTCTCCAATCCCTTTTATACTTTTGAGCAATCCTACATTCCCGTTCAGAATTGCTGCAGACAGTGATTCAGCATCCAGGCTGCTCAGCATGAGTATACCCGTATTATTTCCCACGCCACTCACTGAGGTAAGCAACCTAAACATCTCCCTTTCTGCCGGTTCACTGAATCCAAACAGCACAATCCCCACCGGATTTTGATTTTCTACTTTGAAAGTCTGCTCCACAAAAACCCTTGCCTGTTTTTGCGATTTTATTTTCTCGTAAGTATAAATGCTTATGGATATTAAATACCCCATACCGGAATTTTCAATGACCACGTGGGTGGGACTGATTTTTTCTACGTTTCCTTCAATAAAATCAAACATAATTAGTGCGTATATTTTTTTCTTCGGATTAAGTAATTGGATAATCCCAATAAAACAATAAAGGCGAGAGGCAGCAGCAGATTCAGCATTTGCCAGTAAAATTTCTCTTCTTTCACTTTCACAGGATCCAGCAATCTTAACTGAGTCTCTCTTGCCCTGATTTCAATAAGACCGTTATCATCTATTAAATAATCAACACAGTTTTGTAAAAACTTTTGGTTTGCAAAGGTAATCTGGCTGTAACGATCATAACCCGTGGGAAAATTACCGCCTTTGCTACTGACAAAATTGCGCATGATATCCCCATCAGAAATTACAATCATTGCACTTTTCCCATCGGCGAGATATCCTCCCAAATTGGGTTTTTTCTGATATTGAAACGGAGATTTAAATTTTCCCTCCATCAACACACCACTCACCTGAGGTCCTGACTGCATGGTTTTTGCATATTTCTTGTCATTACTCATCATGGCCACATTTATCAATTCTACGGTGGCAGGAGCATTGGCAATTTTGGTGTAGGGTGAAGAAACAAGCAATGGCGTTGTGATGAGCCCATCGCGTTTTTTTACTTTAAGTGTGCCCGGAAATTGCGACCAGATGGCTCCCACATTTTTAGTAATAATGTGTGCAGCATTTTTAGTTGTAAATAAGGGGAAATACGGGAATGGAACCAATTGCATTTGGCCACCGGCAGGCAGTGGAATTCTGTTACACACCAGATCCTGCAATAAATCAGAATTGAGTCCAACACCATATCCAAACAACCCGGTGGCAATATTTTCGAGGCCCTTATCCATTGCCATCACAGTGGAAGCCCGCTGAAAGCTATCTATTTCCACCTGCACCGGATCCAGCAGCCACATCACCTTTCCACCTTTCATGATAAACTGGTCTATTAAAAATAACTCTGCCGGAGAATAATCTTTTTCAGGCTTGATAACCATCAGCAGATCTGCGGCATTCAATCTGCGCTGCAGGTTGCGAAGCAATACCAGCTCAGCGCTGTCGGGGGCTGCCGCGATTTGTGCGCTGAAAGGGCGTGCACATTCCGGATCAGAAACATTCAGATGGAGGGCCTCCAACTGGTAATAGCGTCCCAGTTCATTGGCGAATGAGCCCACGCGCGCATCAATCATTTCACCACTGCCATCAGCCACCACAATTTTCCTCACTTTCTCTGAAACACACTGCCTTAGGGCATTAGCCAACTCATATTCTATATTGTCGATGGATTTTTTAATGTTGGATTCAATGTCCGTTGAAACGTCATATTGAAAAAAGCGCATTCCGACAGTTTTCCCACGATAAATACATTCAGCACCAGGCACCAGATATTTGATACGGGTTTCATCCCCGTCTTCCATGTCTACGTCACGAACGGGTTCAATGCCTCTTTCGGCAAAACTTTCCAGAATACCTGCCACCTCTTTTTTCTCTTTATCCTTTAGTGGATCGGCAATTTCTATTTCCATTTTACCGCCACTGGCTTCGCGAAATTCATAAGCCATATCGCGGATTTCATTGCGCAACTGTTTGAATTTCGCGCTCATCTCACCATCGAGGTAGAGTTTAAAATAAAGCTTCTCCTCGATTTTGGATGCCAGTTTTCGGCTGGTTTCACTCAACGTATAGCGTTTTTCCTGGGTGAGGTCAATACGTTTGTAATACAGTGATGACAGTGCATTGATAACCACAATGCCTACCAATAGCATCAGCATTTCAAGCCAGCTTTGGGTTTTATGTAGTCTGCGCTTTTTCATCACCATTTTCTGCTTTCAAAAACCGTTTTGGTTAACCCAATGAACAACGCACTAAAACTTAGCATGTACAACACATCGCGGGTATCCAGTACCCCCCTGCTAATGCTGTCATAATGATATTCAAGACTAAACCACTCAAGACTCTTTCCGATGGCGTCCAGCGCGGTAATATCCCCCATCATACCCAGTACCACATAGAAAAAGAAACTCAGTGCCATGCTCAGAATCAGGGCCACAATCTGATTGTCGGTAACTGCAGATGAAAACACACCTATAGCGGTGTAGGCCATTCCCAAAAAAATCAATCCCAGGTAACTACCCCACATGGCGCCCGTGTCTACATTTCCGGCCGGGTTACCCAATTGAGAAACGCTATAGTAATAGATGAGGGTAGGAAGCAGGGCAATCAGCAATAGCGATACACCGGCCAGATATTTACCCAAAATAATCCCAAGGTCAGAAACAGGACGGGTGGTTAAAGTTTCCAATGTTCCCAGGCGCTTTTCTTCAGAAAAACTGCGCATGGTAATGGCCGATATCAGGAAAATGAAAATGTATGGAGCCATTTCAAACATCACTTGCATGCTTGACAAACCCAGATCAAATACACTGTTGCCTTTGATTACCCACATAAACAATCCTGTTGCGCCCAGAAACACCAACATCACCACATACGCAATGAGAGAGCTCAGAAAGCTTCGGATTTCTTTTTTATAAACCGTCCACATGCTTTGTCAGTTGTCTAAATATGGTTTCCAGATTGTCTTTTTCACTCAGCAGTTCGGTTACCTCCAGGTTGGAAGCCAGCGCAAAATGGGAAACTGCCTGTCTAAACTGGGGATTATCGCCGGATAAACGCCAGGCATTGTTACCCAGACTTGTCACCTGTAATATACCGGGAATGGTTTTGAGGTCATTCTCTGACACTATGGTAGCAAACTGCACACGCACTATCCATTTTTCTGAGGTTTGACTGCGAAGGTTATCCAACTTGTCATCGGCCACGATATGGCCTTTATCTATGATGATAACCCGGCTGCAAATGGCCTCCACTTCTTGCATGATATGGGTACTTAGCATGATGGTTTTATTGCTGCCCAAACTGCGGATCAGATCCCGTATTTCCATCACCTGATTGGGATCCAGACCACTTGTAGGTTCATCCAAGATTAGCACATCCGGGTCGTGAATAATGGCCTGTGCCAACCCCACACGCTGACGGTAACCTTTGGAAAGCTGCCCGATTTTCTTGTGTTTTTCACGTCCCAGGTGGGTCAGTGCAATAACTTCCTCCACCCTATTTTTTACATTTTTCACGCCCCCCATGCCGGCAGCAAAAGCCAGATATTCCTTCACGTACATGTCAAGGTACAGCGGATTGTGTTCCGGAAGATAGCCCACGTGTTTTCTTACCGCAATACTTTGATCTGAAACATCCAGTCCGCATACTTTAGCTTCGCCTGAGGTGGGCGGAATATAGCAGGTGAGCATTTTCATGGTGGTACTTTTTCCGGCCCCGTTGGGACCCAGAAAACCCACGATTTCGCCGGGTTCAATTTCAAATGAAATGGAATCGACAGCCGTTTGGGTGCCGTAAATCTTGGTCAGCTGATGTACCTGAATACTCACGTTTGTTTCGCAAAAATATGCAATAGCCAAAAAGCACAATACCCCAAACGGGTAAATGCCTTATTTATTAAACAGATTTGAAAATAATCAGGCACCAGCCTCTTCCCCGTCGGGTGTGGCAGCTGCCATCTGACCCAGTTCGCGGTCCAGCAAATACAGGCCACTGCCGTCTTTGCCAATGATTTTAAGTTTGTTCAATATGCTTTTGACCTGCTTCTCCTCTTCCATTTGCTCACTCACATACCACTGAAGAAAATTATTGGCTGCATGGTCGCGCTCTTTCAACGAAACATTTACCAGCTCGTGGATACTCTGGGTAACTTTTTGCTCCTGCTCCAGCACACTTTTAAAACAGGTGTGAAAATCCTTGAATGATTTAGGCGGGGCTTCAATGGCAGGTACCATGGCATGCCCGTCGTTATCGTTAATAAAATGGAAAATTTTGAGCATGTGCATTCTTTCTTCATCGCTTTGCTTATAAAAGAATGCGGCGGCACCTTCAAATCCTTCTGCATCCATCCAGCTTGCCATACTCAGGTAAACGGCACTTGAATATGCCTCCAGCGCTATCTGGTGCTGAAGGGCTTTTTCTATCGTTTTTGAAATCATTGCTTGTGTTTATGTAGTAAAAACCTGTGAATTCCCGTATTTGTTTTTATTTCTGCAGTCCTCCGGAAGAAATCATGGCTATTTGCTTCTCCAGCTCTTCTTCAGCACCCGGTGTATAGCCCTGATGAGACCACACCACCTTGCCGGCTCGGTCCACAATAAATGTCATGGGCGGATTGTTCACATTCATGGCACGCGCCAGGTCTGAATTTTCATCGAGAATGATATCGTATTCCCAGCCATAGCCCAGCACCTTCGGCTTTACTTTTTTACTGTTGCGGGCGTCATCGATGCTCACGGCCACCAGCTTGAGGTTATATTTTTTTTGCCAATCAGCATAATGTTCATGGATGGCTTCCAGCTCCTTGATGCAGGGAGCGCACCATGTGGCCCAGAAGGATACCACCGTAATTTTTCCGGAATCGGCCACGGTCACAAAATCCAGGGGTTGTCCATCCAGGTTTTTCACCTGCACAGAAGGAAGTGTCTGGCTTTGGGCGTTGGACTGAAAGGCGAACAACACGCAGAATGAGGCAAGGAGCAAAATGTTTTTCATATACGTTTTGCAAAGTAAATCAAAACATGTGCCAATTCGATGTTCTTTCCGGGCCTGATAATAAAAAAGCCGCAACGGTTTGTTGCGGCTCTTAAAGATTCTAAGATTTTTTACTTGGCTTTATAATGGATTTCGTACTTGTCTGTACCGTCATCCTCTACCAGCCACAATTCATCATTGGTGAGGCGAAGAATCTTAGCCAAATCTTTGGATGTAGATCCGTCGTACATCATTTCCAGATTCTCTTTTTTGCTATCTAATGACCATTTACCAATTTCACGGTCGCCATCATTTAGGATTTCAAAAGTTTCATCTTTTTTATACTCTATGGTGTAAGACCCCAAGAAAGGCAATATATCGCTGGTGAGGTCTACCCCATTTTCAAGGTATTTTTCAATCACCCATGTATTCACAACACGGGCTTTTTTAGAACGCAGTGAAATACCGGGACCTTCTTCGTATTTGCCGCAAGAAGAGAATGTTACAAGGGCCATGGAAACCACGGCGAACATAATAATTGAGATTTTTTTCATGATTTATTGATTATGAGTACAAAAGTACATTAACGGTCATTAATTCACCAAATTAAGAAATATTTGTGTCCGATTTCTTAAACATTGATTCTGATTGGTAATTTGACTGGATGGTTTTACACTTGAAATGGCAAGTTGGATTATGCTTGTTCCTGTTTAGTTAACTAGGAGCAATACCCGAAAAAACCGCGACATAATACTGCGGTTTTTTCGCTTTGAAACAAGAATCACTTGGGTTTGAAATGAACCTCTATTTTGGTCACACCATCATCTTGCATCAACCACATTTCTTTGCCGGCAAGGCGAAGAATTTTCAATTTATCAGGAACCATAGACCCGTCGCTCAACAACTCCAAATTTTCTTCTTTACTGTCCATGGTCCATGTGCCGGTTTCACTATCGCCATCAATTATTAATAGGTATGTACCATCCTTTCTGAAGTCCATCGAATAACTACCCAATAATGGCAATATCTGACTGGTGATATCTTCTC
>JBEDNI010000014.1:0-16216 GCA_041170685.1 Bacteroidota bacterium
GATTTACTGATGGAAAAAATTCAGGGCACACACCAGTATATTCAGGTAACCCGCCTGGATGCCTGACGTTTATTATACGCATTTTTTTCGATAAAAACAAATTTTACGGATAGTATTTTTTCTTATATTTGAATTAACAATCCCTAAAAATTATGAATATTTTCATTTACGTACTGGTAACGCTGGTAGTGCTGGTCATCCTCAGGTCCATTAAAGTAATCCCCCAGCAAAATGCATTTGTTGTTGAACGGTTAGGCAAATTCCACGAGGTATTACAGCCCGGATTTAATTTGATAATTCCTTTTTTTGACCGGGTTGCATATCGGCATTCATTGAAAGAAACGGCAATGGATATACCGGAACAAATTTGCATTACCAAAGACAACGTGCAAGTTGCAGTGGACGGTGTTGTTTTTGCGCAGGTCATTGATCCTGCCAAGGCTTCTTATGGTATATCGAACTATCATTTTGCGGTAATTCAGCTGGCTCAGACCACCATGCGCAGTGAAATAGGGAAAATTGATCTGGACAAAACTTTTGAAGAGCGCACCAACATCAACGGAGCGATTGTATCAGCCATTGATGAAGCATCTTCCGGTTGGGGAGTAAAAATTCTCCGCTACGAAATCAAAAATATCACCCCGCCCAAATCAGTACTGAATGCCATGGAAAAACAAATGCAGGCCGAAAGGGAAAAACGTGCCGTAATTCTCACGTCAGAAGGGGAAAAACAAAGCGCCATTAACCAGGCAGAAGGCCAGAAACAAAAGGTAGTTCTTGAATCTGAGGCTATGAGACAGCAACAAATAAATGAGGCAGAAGGACAAGCTGCAGCCATCAAGGCAGTTGCCAGTGCTACAGCTGATGGTATTCGGGAAGTTGCTCAGGCATTGCAGGAAAAAGGAGGTTTTGAGGCAGTGCAGCTGCGGGTAGCTGAAAACCTTGTGGAACAATACGGCAAGCTTGCAAAAAGCACCAATACCATGATTTTGCCGGCCAATTTTGCCGATATGGGCTCCATGATTTCTGCGGCAATGGGTGTGATTAAACAACAAAACGACAATAGTATAACCAAAGCATGAGTGCAGACATAATATGGGGAGTGGCCGGTTTACTGCTCATCATTGCCGATGTGATTTTTGGCACTTTTTTCGTCATGTTTTTAGGGGCAGGTGCCTTGATAACCGCTACCCTTCTGTGGACAGGGGTACCGCTGAATAACACAGCACAATGGCTTACTTTTTCAGCAGTATCAACGCTAGGGGTACTTTTGCTTCGCCCAAAGCTGATGCATTGGTTTGGTCCCTCCTCTGAAGAACGTTTTGAGGAACACAAAGGGCAGACTGTGGTTGTGGTGGAGGATGTTCTGCCCGGCAAAACCGGGAAAATTAAATATCGGGGCGCCGAATGGCAGGGTGCCACAAACGGAGATGACACCATTCAGGCAGGTGAAAATGCCGTAATCACCCATCTGGATGGAATTGTTGTTTACATTCGCAAAAAATAATTAGCATGAATACTGCACATCTGCACCTAATCACCAATCATCTTCCTGTGTTAGGCCTTTGCTTTTCTGCACTGGCGCTTATCTGGGGAATGTACAGAAAGTCCAGAAATACACTTCTTCTGGCTTTTTTTCTCATTTTAATATCGGCTATAGGCGGTTTTATTGCAGGAAACACGGGTGAGGCGGCAGAAGAAGCCGTAGAGAGAATTATAGGCATCTCACACGAAGCCATTCATGAGCATGAAGAGGCAGCTGAAGCAGCCATGCCATTCAATATAGCTTCTGGGATTCTTTCACTGCTGGCCGGCTTTTTACTGATAAAAAATCACAAATATTCAGGCATTTCGCAATGGGTTTTGTTGTTGGCAGTCATAACAGGGTGTGCTCTTTCCGCGCGTGCCGGTTGGCTGGGCGGTAAAATTAGGCATATACAGGAAATTCAATCCGAACCATCGGCGACGCACGAAGCTGAAGAACACGAAGAACATGAATAAAAAAACGCCTCGCAAATGCGAGGCGTTTTTTATAAAAGCATATGTTGGTTTAACCTTCCAATGCAGCAACACCACCCACAATCTCGCTGATTTCACGGGTAATGGCCGCCTGGCGTGCCTGGTTATAGGCAAGACGAAGACTAAACAGCAATTCTCCCGCATTTTCAGTTGCTTTATCCATGGCCACCATACGCGCGCCATGTTCGGATGCCAAAGAATCAAGCATGGCCCTGTAAATTTGTGTTTTAACGCTTCTGGGAATTAAATCCTGCAAAATCTGAACTTTGTTAGGTTCAAACAGGTAATCATTAACCATAACCTTTTTTGCGTCAACGGGCTTAACCTGAGGTGTTACGGGTAAAATCACCTCATTGGTTAATATCTGCGTGGCAGCATTCTTAAACTGATTGAATACAACCTCTACCTGATCATAAGTTCCGTTTCGGAAATTGTGTAAAACATGCTCTCCCAACTCAAATGCCTTTTCCGCATCCAAAACCGTTAAAGTCTGCATGAAGGTAGCGTCCACATTATATTTCAGTTTCCGCATAAATTCAGCACCTTTTTTACCAATGCACAATAGTGTAACATTGCCTGCTTTGCTTTGCTCAGCATATTTTTCAGTCAGAATCTGACGTGTACGCTTAATCACATTGGAGTTGAACGCACCACACAATCCACGGTCACTGGTAATCACTACCAGCAGTACATTTTTCACCTCCCTGTTCTGAAAATACACAGCCAGCTGAGGATCTTCGATACTATCCTGCAGATTAGCCATAATACCCTTGAGCTTCTCTGCATAGGGTCGCATACGCACAATGGCATCACTTGCCTTTCTCAGCTTGGTAGCACTTACCAGCTTCATGGCTTTGGTAATTTGCTGCGTGCTGATGGTGGAAGATATCCTGCTGCGTATCTCTTTTTGACTCGGCATGTTGGTCGGAGGTTATGCGGTAAATCCTTTGGCTACTTCTTTTCCGGCTTCGCTAAGCACGGATGTGATGGTATCATCAATCTTACCTGCTCTGAGCTGTTCAAGCACGTCTGCATGCTTGTTTTCCAGATACTCATGATAAGCTGTTTCAAAAGCACGAACCTTATTTACGGGAATGCTGCGCAGCTGGTTGCTGGTACCTAAATAGATAATGGCAACCTGCTTTTCAACACTCACCGGGCTGAACTGGGCTTGCTTCAGCAGTTCCACGTTACGTGAACCTTTATCAAGCACCGCTTTGGTAGCAGCATCCAGATCGGAACCGAATTTAGCAAACGCTTCCAGTTCGCGGTACTGCGCCTGATCAAGCTTGAGGGTTCCTGCCACTTTTTTCATAGACTTAATCTGGGCATTACCACCTACGCGACTTACAGAAATACCTACGTTAATTGCGGGACGAACACCTGAGTTGAACAGGTTCGATTCAAGGAATATCTGACCATCGGTAATAGAAATAACGTTGGTAGGAATATAGGCAGATACGTCACCGGCCTGGGTTTCAATAATTGGGAGCGCAGTGAGCGACCCTCCCCCTTTTACTTTGCCTTGCAGACTCGGAGGCAGGTCATTCATTTTTTCAGTGATTTCTGTGTTTGCGTTCAACTTACAAGCCCTTTCAAGCAAACGGCTGTGCAGGTAGAATACGTCACCGGGGTAAGCCTCACGGCCCGGAGGGCGACGCAGCAGCAGTGATACCTCACGGTAGGCAACTGCCTGCTTCGAAAGATCATCATATACAACCAGTGCGGGCAATCCTAGGTCGCGGAAATACTCGCCGATTGCAGCACCGGCCATAGGTGCGAAGAACTGCAGCGGAGCCGGAGCAGACGCAGGAGAAGAAACCACCACCGTGTAAGGCATGGCACCGTTTTCTTCCAGTGATTTTACCACCTGCTTCACGGTAGATTCTTTCTGTCCGCAGGCAACATAAATACAGTATACAGGCTGTCCTTTTTCGTAAAACTCCTTTTGATTGATAATGGTATCCAGTGCAATGGTCGTTTTACCGGTCTGGCGATCACCGATAATCAATTCGCGTTGTCCGCGGCCGATAGGAATCATGGCGTCAATCGCTTTGATACCGGTTTGCAGTGGTTCTTTTACTGGTTCACGGAACAATACACCCGGTGCTTTGCGCTCCAGAGGCATGTCAAAAACCTCACCGGAAATGGGACCTTTGCCATCGATGGGTTCACCCAACGTGTTAACTACACGTCCAAGCATACCATGACCGACGTTGATACTCGCAATTTTACCGGTGCGTTTTACCTTATCGCCTTCCTTGATATCGGTACTGCTACCCATCAATACGGCACCTACGTTGTCTTCTTCCAGGTTCAATGCTACGGCGCGGATTCCGTTTTCAAATTCAACGAGTTCACCGCTTTGTACACCAAAGAGTCCGAAAATACGGGCAATACCGTCCCCTACCTGGAGTACGGTACCTACTTCTTCTAAACTGGCAGCACCGCTGAAACCGGAAATTTGTTCCTTGAGGATGCTGGATACTTCATCAGGCCTTATTTGTGACATTATTTTATTTTTTTAAGCTAGGTTGAGTTCTTTTTTCATTTTGTTTATCTGTCCGATCACAGAGCTGTCATACATTCTGCCGTCGAACAGGATGGTTAATCCGCCAATGAGTGCGGAATTTACCTTTTGTGTAATCACTACTTGTTGGCTTCCGGCGTGTTTTTTTACGAACTGTTCAATACCTGAAAGCGTATCTTTATCCAGCGCTATGGCACTGGTAACTTCAGCCAGGGTAATTCCATTGGCTTTGTTGTAAATATTGATAAATGACTGCGCCATTTCACCCAATAAATTCTCACGGCTTTTATCGGCCATCATATCAAAAACAGATAGGGTAATTTCGTTAAACCCTTTGAACATCTGACGCATTACCTCTTTCTTTTTGCTTTTGTGGAGCAAAGGACTCTCCAGAAAAGCAGATAATTCAGGTGAAGCAGATACCGCATTTAATAGGTTTCCGGCATCAGACGCCACCGCATCAAGCTGTTTTTTTTCAGCGGCTATATCAAAAAGGCATTTAGCGTAACGGGATGCAATTTTCATGAAATTGTTGCTTATGCAGTTGCTTTTTGTTGCTTATCCAATTTGGTCAGCTGATCGGCAATGAGGGCTTTCTGCGCATCATTGTTTTCCAGTTCTTTCTCAACCAGCTTCTGGGCTATCTGCAATGAGAACTGAGCTACTTCTTTTTTAAGCTCATCCAGCGCGGCATTCTTTTGTCGGCTGATTTCGTCATTGGCGCGTGAAATAAGACGCTTGGCTTCCTCATCGGCAGCATTTTTCGCCTCACTCACAATTTTCTCCTTGATTTCGCGGGCTTCTTTGAGAATGGTTTCTCTTTCAGCACGTGCCTCTGCCAGCAGATTTTCATTCTGCTGATTGAGTTTTTGCATTTCAGCACGCGCATTGGCGGCTTCCTGAAGTGATTTTTCGATGGTTTCTTCCCTCTCCTTCATGGATGTGAGGATAGGTTTCCAAGCGAATTTTTTGAGGATGAAAAGCAACAGTGAGAATGTTACCAGCATCCAGAATACAAGGCCTATGGCAGGGGTTACTAACTCCATGTTTTTTGTGTTTCTTTTTTAAAATAATGGTTGCCCGCCAAGGGCGGGCAACCGGTTAGGATTAGAGGAACAGAATCAGCAGACAAACAACGATTGCAAAGAACACAGCACCTTCGATAAGTGCAGCGGCTACAATCATGTTTGCACGGATATCGCCCAGTGACTCGGGCTGGCGTGCAATGCTTTCCATGGCGCTACCGCCAATACGACCAATGCCGATACCGGCACCGATGGCAGCCAATCCGGCACCGATAGCGGCACCCATTTTACTGAAACTTGCGGCAGCAACCTTAGCATCGGTAGCTGCATCGAGAAGAATGGTCATTAAACTCATAGTGAAGTGATTTTATTGTTGTTTTTATTAATGGTGTTCTGCGTGATGATGCTCTTCAATAGCCATTCCTATATAAATGGCAGTGAGCAAGGTAAATACAAAAGCCTGCAGGAAAGCAACCAGCAATTCTAGCAAGCTCATAAACAAGGTAAAGGCCACAGAAAGTGGACTAACAGCATAGCCGAGACCCGGACTCATAGCACCGAATATAAATATAAGGCTAAAGAAACCCAGGATGATAATGTGGCCTGCAGTGATGTTGGCAAACAAACGAAGCATCAGTACGAAAGGCCTTAAGATTACACCCAGTATTTCGATGGGCACTATGATAAGATACATAGCCTTGGGTACATCCGGCATGAAAATGTGCTTCCAGTAATATTTATTTCCGATAAAATTAACCGTTAAGAAAACCACCAATGCCAACACCATGGTAATGGCAATATTCCCTGTAACGTTGGCTCCTCCGGGGAAAATCGGAATAAGTCCGAAGATATTGTTTACAAATATGAAAAAGAAAATACTGAGGATAAGAGGCATGTAGCGCTCGTATTTCGGACCTATGGATGATTTGGCCACATCGTCGCGCAGAAACAATATCAATGGCTCAATTATATTCACAAATCCTTTGGGTGCTTGGCCCGGACGCTTGCTGTATGTACGGGCAACCGATATCATGACGATAAACAGTGTTATCACCGCCAAAAACATAGCCAGGACATTTTTGGTTATACTAAGATCATAAATAGCCTCAGTATTCGATTCGTTTTCCCAAATTATCTGATTCTTTTCATTGAGTTTGAAACCCTTGTAAGCATCGTGACCATGGTTGAAATGAGCACTTGAGAAAACAGATAATCCCTGAGATTGGGTATAAACAATTACAGGCAATGGAATGGAAGTATGCCCCCAAAGATGCCAGTCATGCGAATCTGAAATGTGCTCCATGATGAGCTTACCCGGATCCATTTTTTCTTCGGTGTGGGTATTCTCGTGACCCTTTTCGGTTGCATGTTCATCGCCTGAGGCGTACAGCCCCAGCGAAAAAAAGCCATAAAAAAGAGTCAATACTAAAATTTTAGGAGTTCTGTATCCGCTGAAAAGCGCTGAAAAATAGGGCATTTGCTTATTTGGAGCGTCCATTGAAATCGGGGCGCAATTTACGACGAATTTGGGAAATTTCAAATACCATCAAAAGGAAAAAACTGCCTGTGTAAGAAATGACGAATGGAATGTTCAATGGGCGAAAGGCAAATAAAGAAATAGCAAGAAAAAAAATAGCTGCCAGCATCCTCAGCATACTCCCCAGCATCATACGTCTGATGGTTTTCTTCGGGTCTGTCTTTTCACTTCCGTAGATATAATAATGAATGAAACCGGATAAGCCCACCAGAAACAGAACACCAAAGAAGCCATAGGTTGGTATAGTTTCTTTGGATAATACATTATAGGTATACATGCCAACAAATACAATTGCTGAAAAAACGATGAGCCTTATATAATAGGTATTCATAATCGGGTTAAAGTTTGCGAATGACCGAATAAAGTGAGCCTGCCACACCGGCAAGTGCAAGTATGAGCGTAAACCAGGGGAAACCTAACTGCAACCATTTATCCAGATAAAATCCACCTGCCACAAACAAGAGCATCGTCATAATCATCTGAAGGGCCAGGCTGCTATAGCGAAAGAAACTGCCCGTTTGTTTAAGTCGGCTGTCCGTTTTCTTCGGATCCATGGGTTACGGGTTTTGCTGTAACCTGGGTAATGTGCGCATTCATGCTGCAACGCCCGTTGAAGGATGCACCGCTTTCGATTACAATCTTACCTGTGGCGATGTCGCCGTCTATTTTGGAATTGGTTTTCAAAACCAGCGTCTCGGAAACCGTTATGTTCCCTTTGATATATCCGGCAATGGTTGCATCACGGGCATCAATATCTCCCGTTATGCTTCCACCATCCCCCAGCACAAGTCTCTGCTTTACGGTCACATGACCTTCAATAGTTCCGTCTACCCTAAAATCACCTTCAGAAACCAAATCGCCTTTCAATTTGGTGCCAGGGCCAATGATGTTTAATAAATTGTTTACGGCAGCAGGCTCTTTTTTACCCTGCTTGCCTGTTTGATTGGAAGAAAACATGGGACTGCAAATATACCATCAAAAATAACACATAAGAAGTCAATTTCGTCCTCTTCTTGCGGATGTGCTGTCAAATTTGTTTTCTTTTTCTAATAAGATGTCTGTAAGCGCATCAATTTTGAGCTGTTTATTTTTTAATTCCCTGCTCAAATCTTCCACCCGCTGATTGAGTTCCATCATGGCCTCCCGATTGTTTGTATTGCCAAAACCCGGCACCAGTCGTTTGGCGGGGGTAAAGGAAATTAGCAAATAAATCAGCAGCACAAAGGTCAAAAACACTGAGCTTAGCAGCATCAACAAATTCAATGGCGTTAAGCGAATGGAAAAAACTTCACCAAAATGCGTATCATTCAACAGCACCAAACGATACTTATTTCTCAGTTTAGCTATAATTTTGCGTCCTTTGCCCATAATATTGTGCCGTTGCGTAATAAAAACACGAAAATATCGTTTTTACCCGTGAAATCATCCATGCGCCTTCAAAGATTTTTGTTTTTGGCCATCCCGGCATGCATTGCCCTATTGAATGCGTGCAAAAACAGCGATTCGGTTCTGGGAAAGGCATGGCATAACACCACGGCGCACTATAACATCTACTTCAACGGCGCAGAAAAATGGAAAGAGACTGTATCCGGTCTTCGGGAAAGTTATAAGGATGACTACCGAACTTTTATAGAGTTATACAACTACGGCCCCCCTGAAACTTTAAAGGGCAATCAGGCTGCTATGGATGAAGTAGTTAAGAAAGTCAGCACCATGATTGATAAGCATCCGCGAAGCCGATGGGTTGATGATGCCTATTTACTTATGGGCAAAGCCTATTTTATGAAAGGCGATTTCATTGCGGCTGAAGACCTTTTTAATTTTGTTCACACCAATTACAAAGACCCGGTAATACAATATACCGCTAAGCTTTGGATATTTCAGACCCTTTATCAGCGAAAGAAATACGGTGAGGCAGAAAATCTGGCGCGCAGTCTATATCAAGACAAAGATTTTCCAAAGTCACTAAGGGCAGAATTGAACAAGGCGATGGCTGCCGTTTACTTAAAACAAGGCAAAATGACACAGGCATATGAATACCTGGGGAAAGCAATACCGGTAGCAAAAGGGAAAATGGAAAAATACAGACTACACTTTTCCATGGCCCAGGTTTGCAAGGATTTGAATAAGAACAACGAGGCTGCTAAGCATTTTGAAAAAGTAATCAAAATGAACCCGCCTTATGACATGGCCTTTACTTCAAGAATCCAGCTTGCGCAGCTTGTTACCGATCAAGGTGGTCGCTATGCCAAAGTAAATTCCATACTGAAAAAAATGCTGCGCGATGATAAAAACATCGAATATTACGGTCAAATCCACTATCAGATTGGGATGAATGAACTGCGAGCAGGCAATGATGAAAAAGCCCTGTACCAGTTTAACCTGTCTCTGAGAAAAGCCGGAAATGATAACGCGCAGTTAACTACTACCTACCTTGCTTTAGGCGATCATTATTACCAGAAAAAAAATTATGAAAACGCAGGTCTGTATTATGATTCAGCCAACAAAAAACTGGATGAGAAACACCCTGATTATCAGCGGCTTTCTCTAAAAAGTGCCCAACTTACCGATTTGTTGAGGCATCTATTAACCATAAAAAGAGAGGACAGTTTATTGAGAATGGCCACTGACCCTGATTTCAGGGAAAAAGCCATAGACAATACCATTGCTTTTGAAAAAAAGCAGTCTGAAAAACTCAAAAATCAGCCACCCCCTCCTCCTGCCCCACCCTCCGGTAGTTCTGAGCCCATGGCCGGCACCGGTTCATTTCCTTTTTACAACGCAGCCATGCGAGCCAAATCAAATCAGGAATTTCAAAACCTTTGGGGAACACGCATCAACCGCGATTACTGGCGGATTAATGCAAAAAAAGCTGCAGAACTATCCCAGAATAATACCGCTGATACCGCTGTAAAAAAGGATGACGAACCTGTTCAAGGAATACCCGAGGGCGTTTCTGCTGATAGACGCCGTTACTACAAAGACATTCCATTTTCTTCTGAAGCGAAAAAAAGTGCTCGTAACCGAATGGAAGAAGCCATGTTTGCCTGTGCAGGCATTTATCAGAATCAACTGCTGGAGTATAGCGAAGCCCTGAAATGGTATGAAAATCTGTTGAAATCCTTTCCTGCTACCCAATATGAAGCCCAGGTATATTTTGAAATGGCCAAAATTTACAGAGCGACAGGCAAAAACACTGATTTTGAAAAATACAAAAAACTTTTGGCCGATAAATTCCCAAACTCTTTGTATCTGAAACTACTGGATGGAAATAAAGACAACACACAAAATACGGAACAAATTTCGGAATTGAAGGTGATAGAAGAATTGTATGTGAAGATGTATGACCACTTCGAAAACAGCCGTTTTTCCGATGCAATGACCGTTAAAATGGAAGCAGACCGCAAATATGCAGGAAATGCATACCAGTCAAGATTTGATTACATCTATGGGCTATGTCTCATCAAATCGGGCAATGCAGAAAAAGGCATTGATATGCTAAAGCAAATTACGCTGGATTATCCGTCTACCCCCATAGCAACGCAATCTCAGAGCACCATTGATGCGTATGAAAATCTGAAAAACACATCGGACGAAAATTCGACGGATACTGCCAAAGCAACAGCATCCGGCAATGATGAATTAATCTGGAAAACCTGGGATGGTAAAGAGGAATTATTCTATTTACTGGTTTTCCCGAAGGGAAGCAATACAAACATGATACGTGCCACCCTGAATGATTTCAACAAAGAGAACTTTATTTTTGAAACCTTGGAAGTAAGTCCGGCAAGGGCATCAGGCAGCACCATTTACATCAGCATAAACAACTTTAGCAAACCCGAAAAAACCAAAGAATATCTTTCTTTCATTGAGAAAAAGCCGGAAATACTGGCAGCCAAAGGATTGTTTGAGTTTGAAATGGCATGGATTTCAAAAACCAATTACCTGACCCTGGCCGGCAACAACCGTATTAATGCCTACATGGAATTCTTCCGCGGAAAATTGCGATAACGTGTTATATTCGCATAGGTTATGTCCGAAAAATCTGGATACTATTTACTGAGCAGATTCTGGAAGTTCCTGCTGGGAATTTTCTTGATGATCATTGTATTCTTTTTATTGGTCAATTTTGGATTGTTTGGCGAAATGCCGGATATCAAAGACCTTGAAAACCCCAAAAGTGCTCAGAGTTCCGTTGTATATGCTGCAGATGGGGAAATACTGGGAACTTACTTTCTGGAAAACCGCACTAATATCAAACATGAACAGATTGCACAGTGTGTTTATGATGCACTGATTGCCACTGAAGACATACGTTTTTACGAACATTCCGGTATTGACCCAAAGGGCACGGCCAGGGCGGTTATCCGTATGGGACGAGATGGTGGGGCAAGCACAATTTCACAGCAGCTGGCAAAAAATCTTTTCAGTATTTACGATAAGCCCAAGATGAAAATCACCCGTCTCATGCAAAAATTCAAAGAATGGATTATTGCCATCAGACTGGAAAGGCGCTTTACCAAAGATGAAATTATTACCATGTATTTAAATACCGTTCCGTTTTCAGGAATGAGTTGGGGAATTGATGCGGCAAGTCGTGAGTTCTTCAATAAAAAACCCTCCGAATTAAAGGTGGAAGAGGCGGCTGTTTTAATTGGAATGCTCAAGGCCACCAGTTTTTATAATCCCCGTTTAAATCCGGGAAACTCCAAAGAAAGAAGAAACGTGGTGCTGAAACAGATGGTTAAATATGGTAAACTGGACGAATCGATTTACGAAACCATACGGGATAAACCCGTTAAACTGGATTATAAAAGAGTAGATAATGAGGGTCCTGCCATTTATTTCCGCGATCAGCTGGCAGAATTTATGAAGGAATGGTGCAAGAAAAATGGTCATAACCTTTACCGCAGCGGTTTAAGAATCTATACCACCCTAGACAGCAGAATGCAACGCTATGCAGAGAATGCTGTGGAAAAGCACATGTCAGAGCTACAAAAACAATTTTATCAGACATGGGGCAAAGATGCTCCCTGGCGAAAAATAAGTGACTGGACAGTGATTCCGAACTTTATTGAAAATGCCCTGAAAAAAACAGATCGTTATCAGGCACTGAAAATAAAATTCAATGGTGATGAGAAAGCCATCATGTCTGAACTGAAAAAACCGGTGCGTATGACAATTTTCACCTGGAAAGGCGAACGGGATACAACCATGAGTCCCTATGACAGCATGAAATACATCAAGAAGTTTCTTCATGCGGGTTTTGTGGCGGTGGAACCGGAAACCGGCCATGTGAAAGCATGGGTGGGGGGCATCAATCATAAATTTTTCAAATATGACCATGTGAATATACATGCACGGCGGCAGGTGGGGTCAACCTTCAAACCCATTGTATATGCCACAGCCATGGATATTAATAAGTATAGCCCATGTACGGTTTTCCCCAGGGAGCGCACTACCTTTCCCGGAGCCAACGGCGAAGTGTGGAGTCCCAGAAACAGCGACGGTAAAGAGGGCGGTGAAGCCACCATGGCAAAAGGGCTGGCGCTTTCAGACAACCTGATTACGGCGCAAATCATGAAGTCGTTGGGTGATGAAGCTCCTCAAATGGTTATCAAGTTTGCAGAAAGGGTGGGCATTGAAAAAAATCGGATTCCGCCAGTACCAAGCATTTGTCTTGGCACCATGGAATTAAGCCCGTTTGAAATGGCCAGTGCGTATACCGCATTCGTAAATAAAGGATTGTGGATTAAACCTACCTACATTACCCGAATTGAAGATAAGAACGGCAATGTACTGGAAGAATTCGGTACGCCGGAACATGACCAGGTACTCAGCGAGGAAAAGGCATATCTCATGTTTAGCATGCTTAAAGGGGTTGTTGATTTTGGCACAGGCAGCTACCTGCGAGGAAAATACGGTGTAACCGGTCACATCGGCGGAAAAACCGGTACCACGCAAGGCAGTGCAGATGGATGGTTTATGGGAGTAACCCGAGGACTGGTTTGCAGCGTTTGGGTGGGGGCCGACGATCCATCGGTACGTTTCAGAAACGGATGGATTGGTCAGGGTGCACTTATGGCATTGCCCATTTATGGCATCTTCATGAAACAAGCACAGGCCGATAAGCAACTTTACATCAATACAGATATGCCCGAAACACCCCAAAACATGAGCAGTATGACCATGGATTGCGGAGAAAACGGTGAAGCCGACCGAGGAGGAGAACTCGATGTAGACGAATTGGGAAATTGAGTTATATCCTTGTTTTTTTGAATCTTTTTGCTTATATTTGCACCCCCAAAACGAACAGAATTATCATGAAAACCGATATACATCCTAAGAATTTTCGTCCGGTTGTTTTCAAAGACATGAGCTGCGATCACGCTTTTTTGGTGCGCAGTTGTGTTGAAACCAAGGAAACCATAAAGTGGGAAGATGGCAACGAATACCCTCTTTTCAAACTTGAAATTTCTGACAAATCTCACCCCTTTTACACCGGCAAGCAGCAGCTTGTGGATACCGCAGGACGTATCGATAAGTTCATGAAGCGCTACGGCAAAAAGTAAAAAAACGATATTTTCATCGAAAGCCGCCCATCCGTGCGGCTTTTTTTGTGCTTAAACATTTGGTTTGTCTTAATTTCGAAGCCATGCAGATCAACTTTTTTGATGATGATCAGACAGAACATTTGTTTCCGTTGACACTAACGCGTCCAACAGCAGATTTGCGCTGTGGTATACAAACTGTTGCCGAAAAATGGACAATCCTGTTAAAACCAGACAAATGGGGCTTTGAAACCCAGAATTTTCTGAGGATTAAATTCGGGGCTGTAAACAACGCAGATTTGCGCATCAACGGAAGATTGCTTCCAGATGAATCATTAATGAATGCCGTTTTGGCGTTACAGCCCGGACAAAAACTCATTGACGGCGATATATTGCTTGCAGAAAAATCAGGCAGCCCAGCTGAAAATATCAGCTATTCAGGCACATACACCATACTGAAAAGACCCTATGATATTTTTCTTCTAGCCGGAACTGAAATAAAGCGCGATATCGGCCACTTAACTGCCGGAAGGACTTCACAAAAGCCACATGCATCGGTTCAGGTTCTGGGAGAACATCCGGTTTTCATTGAGGAAGGAGCCAAGGTATATGCAGCTGTATTGAACGCTACGAATGGTCCCATATATATTGGCCGCAACGCTGAAATCATGGAAGGATGCCTGGTTCGGGGCCCGTTTGTCATGGGTGAAGGAAGCGTACTAAAAATGGGGGCCAAAGTATACGGACCCACGGCACTCGGGCCCTATTGCGTTGTTGGCGGCGAGGTCAATAACATCAGTATGCAGGGTTACAGCAACAAGGGCCACGATGGTTTTCTGGGCAATGCGGTGCTGGGTGAATGGTGCAATATTGGTGCAGACAGCAATTGCAGCAACCTGAAAAATAACTACGAAGATGTGAAAGTCTGGAATTATGCCAGCGAGCGTTTTGACAAAAGCGGACAGCAATTTTGCGGCCTCATCATGGGTGATCACAGCAAGTGTGGCATCAATACCATGTTTAACACGGGAACGGTGGTAGGCGTTTCGGCCAATATTTTCGGGGCGGGTTTCCCTAGGCAGTTTGTGCCCGATTTTGCCTGGGGCGGTGCAAGCGGCTTTATTACCTATAAACTGGATGCCGCGTGCAAAACAGCTTCACTGGTGATGCCCAGAAGAAAAATGGAATTTTCGGAAGCAGACAGACAAATCCTCGAGGCTGTTTATCACAAAACCGCTTCGTGTAGAAACTGGGAGTAATCACGCAAATTATATGACCGTTAATCTAAAGTACAACTGACGATTAACGGCCATTTTTATTTTACAAGTTTCGGTAAACGATGATGAAGGAAATCCATCAATCCCAATACAGAAAGGCTTTTATCAATATTAAACGGCTTTGGATTACCGCCTGCTATGATATAGTTGTGTTTGCAGGCGAGGTCTGAAATACTCTCCCGCATGCCACGGCTAACTGAAGGCGCATCGGTGGTTTTTACTTCAATACAGGCAAGCGGCTTATCCCCCTTTACCAATACCAGATCCATTTCGCTGCCATCTTGTGTGCGGTAAAAATAGGGGCTAATCCTGTGGGGTAGCCGTTGGCATATTTGTTCAATTACATACCCTTCCCAACTGTTGCCTATGGCAGGATGCAGCTGCAAGCGGGCCGAACTGTGAATATCCAGCAGATAATGCAGCATACCCGAATCTCTGAAATATACCTTGGGCGTTTTGACAAGGCGCTTTCTTGAATTGGTGTAAAATGGCGGTAGTTTACGAATCATAAAAGCACCCTGCAGATAATCTACGTAGCGGTTGATGGTGGTAGAACTCACATCCAGTCCTTTGGCAAAAGACTGCGCATTCCACAATCCACCGTGCTGATGGGCCAGCATGTGCCACAATTTGTGCATCAACGGACCGGAAAAACTAACACCGAACAGATTATTAAGATCCCTTTCTATAAATGTGCGGGAAAAACCATCCATCCAGTTCATCCAGGCAGCATCGGTGCGGGCCAGCCAGGCATCGGGGAAACCACCGCGAAACCAATGACGGGTTTGGGTGAAATTTTTCTGCCCCTGCAATTCTGTGGCATTAAATGGCGTGGTATCGATATAGTAAATGCGGCCGGCGAGACTTTCAGAAGCACCCTTAACCAGCTCAGGACTGGCAGAGCCCAGAATTAGAAAGCGGCCCGGCTTTCGATGTTCATCCACAAGATGACGCAGCAAAGGGAATAAATCCGGCCTGAATTGTATTTCATCAATTATGACCAGATGGTCTGTATATTGTTTCAGGGTGTATTCAGCATCCCCGAGCCGGCGAGCATCTGCCGGACTTTCCATATCCAGATAGAGCACCGGCTTTTTGCTGCGTGCAGCATATGATATTGCCGCAGTGGTTTTCCCTGACTGACGGGGCCCAAGCAGACACACCACAGGAAACTCCTTCAGCATGGCAGCAATTTGGCTATCATAAATCCGCGCTATCACAAAACAAATATACAACTATTCCCGTTATTTTCAAATTTAATTTGAATATTTCGGTAT
>JBEDNI010000015.1:0-15435 GCA_041170685.1 Bacteroidota bacterium
CAACTTCAAAGTATTGAGCAAATCAATAATTTTTTAATGTAAATTTCATTTTAAATACTAGAATTAATTCTGATTCAATTGATTTCAAAATCTGCTCTATGACGTCAGAATTTAAGTAATTTTGCAAACTACATTCATGAAATATTCATCCATTCCTTCATCGTTATTTGTAAAAAACAGGAAAAAGTTTACTGCCGCCATGAAGCCCGGTTCCATAGCGGTTTTTCACAGTAATGACGAAGTGCCGAGAAACGGGGATGCCTACCATAAATTCAAGCAGAATTCTGATTTGTTTTATCTAACAGGCGTAGATCAGGAAGACACCATCCTGGTATTGTTTCCGGATTGTCCCAACCCCTTGTACAGGGAAATGTTATTCATTAAAGAAACATCCGAACAGATTGCCATTTGGGATGGCGCCAGACTGATGCCTGAAGAAGCAAGGGTTGTTAGCGGCATTGAGAGAATTTTCTGGTATCATGAATTTAAAAAAACCATACACGCAGCATTCTTACTGGCGGAGACCATCTATCTGAATCTCAATGAAAACGATCGTTCTACTGACAGTGTTCCTGCCAATCCATTCCGATTTGCGCATGAAATAAAATACCGTTATCCGGCGCACAATATTGCCAGGAGCGCACCCATTCTTGCCCAATGCAGAATGGTGAAAGAGCAAGAAGAGATAGACTTGATTACGGAGGCCGTGAACATAACACGAGCTGGATTTGAGCGTTTGTTAACCTTTGTAAAACCCGGGGTATGGGAATACGAAATAGAAGCAGAGTTAATCCATGAGTTCACACGTCGTCGGTCATCGGGTTTTGCCTTCGAGCCTATCATTGGCAGCGGTTCCAGTGCTTGTGTACTTCACTATGTAGAGAATAATAAAATATGCAAAGATGGTGATTTGCTGCTATTGGATTTTGGCGCTGAATATGCTAACTACAATGGTGATCTGACCCGTTGTTTACCGGTTAACGGAAGATTTACGACTAGGCAAAAAGCTGTGTATAATGCGGTATTGCATGTTCACAGAGCAGCAGCCCGGTTGTTGAAACCGGGTAAAAAACTACCCGAATACCATCAGGAAGTGTGTGAGGTAATGACGGAGCAATTGGTCAATCTGGGTCTGATTACCATGGAGGATGTTAAAAAAGATAAAAGGGCATTTGCCAGATATTTTATGCATGGCACCAGCCATCATCTGGGCTTGGATGTGCACGATGTAATGCACCGATTTGGTCCACTGGAAGTGGGCAATGTACTCACCATAGAACCGGGTATCTACATACCCGAGGAGGGCATTGGGGTCAGAATAGAAAATGATGTATTACTCAAACATGATGGCATTCATGATTTTATGGAAGGATTGCCGATTGAAGCCGATGAAATAGAGGCCCTCATGAACCGTTAGCCGGTTTTAATTCCAACCTTCTTTGCCCTTGAGCGGAACGAAACGAAAGGGACCAAAAGATTCTTTTTTTAGTGAGCCATCGGGGTTTTTGGTAAACCTATACATGGTTTGTGAATCCGGTTTATCCCCTATCGGAATTACCAGTCGGCCATTTACCTGCAGCTGATCGACAAGATTTTGGGGTATTTCCGGTGCACCGGCAGTTACAATAATTGCATCATAAGGAGCAAACGCAGGAAGACCCAGCGTACCGTCACCATGAAAACACTGAATTTGATTGTCCAAAATTTTAAGCACTTTATGGGCCTCTTTCAGCAATGGAAGTACTGTTTCGATGGTATATACCACTGCACCCATAGCTGACAGCACACCGGCCTGATATCCACTACCCGTGCCAATTTCAAGCACTTTTGCGCCGGGTTTAATCTGCAATAACTGACTCTGAAAAGCAACAGTATATGGCTGGGAAATGGTTTGTCCGTGGCCGATAGGAAACGGGGCATCACGATACACAAACTGTTCGAAATCTTTAGGAAAAAACAACTGTCTTGGTACACGTCCAATCGCTTGTAAAACCTGCTCATCGGCAATACCCTTCTGCCTCAATTCATTGACAAGCTGATTTCGACGGCCGGCCATTACCGGTGATTCTGCATTGGGTGGGGTTGTGAACATGTGTGAGAAACAGTTAGCTGATATTCCGTGAGTGTGTTTGCAATTTTGCTGCAGGGTACAAAAGTACAAAAGCCCATCTTAATTAACTGTATGAAACTGAAAACTGTCATTATTGGCACACAGCGAAAAGCCGAGATATTTGCCCATCTGCTTGACGGAAGCGAACTTTTGGAATTTTGTGGCTACTATGACCCAGACAATGATCAAAATGCAGATGCTGCCGGCAACCTTCTATATATTTTTGAACTGGCCGAAAAGGCTGATGCTTTCATCATCGACAGGCATGTTCAGAATATAGAAGGCAGTATGATAGAAAACCTTACCCGCCTTGGAAAGCACATACTGATGGATGGGTTTTTGATTCAAAACACTGGTTTTATTGAGCAGCTTATGCGCCTTCATTCTGAGAGTGGTAATTGTTTTCATATTGCAAATACGTTGTATAACAAACCTCTGTATACTACTGCTTCTCAGTTTTTAAGAAAACCCCGTTTTATTAAGCTGGAAAAAGAATGTCGCCCCCCGGCCCCAGGTGGTTTTGAATCCTGGCTTTTCAGGGAACTTTCACAAGATCTTGATTTGGTCATCAGAACCGCTGAGTGCGGTATTAGAGATGTATCGGCAAGGCCCCTTTTTCTTTTCGGTAAAAATCCGGATTTATTGAACATACATATTGAATTTGACAATGATTCAATTTGCCATATTTCAGCAGGCAGGGCCGTAGAACCGGGAACACATCGCCTGAAAATATATCAGCAGGACAGACTATTCGCCCTTGATTTTACCGAAAACACCCTCAACGAATACAGACAAACGGAAAACAGGGATCAACTTACCTTTCTGGAAAACTCTGACAATGAAGCGCAAAAAGAACTTACGCTGATACAGCGTCCGGTTATACCATTTGACTCATGGAAAATGGAACTACGGAATTTTGAAGAAAATATAACCAAAGGGTTAACTCCGCTGACATCACTCGAAAATCTGATGGATGTAAACCGCCTGTCATCTTTGATTACGGAAAAGGTACAAAGGCGCTATCATGAGGTATAGGCTTCAATAAAATAACTTTTGAGTTCCGTGCAATCCTGTTGTATTTTCGCTGCATGGGATTTCGCGTATTGATAACCGTCGTTTTTGCAGCCCTCGCCATCCTGACAGGTTGCGACCGCGAATCAGAATCCATCCCCTCATACATCAGAATAGACTCTGTAAGCGTCAACGCATTAACCGGTCAAGGTAATTCTATTCATGAGATTTCTGCATTAAACTTATACATAGACGAACAGTTCATCGGGGTATATGAAATCCCCTGCACCCTCCCTGTTTTATTCACAGGTAAACATAAATTATCTGCAATACCTTCTGTGCGGCTTAATGGTATTGTCAATCAGCATGTTGTTCACCGGTTATTTAAAAGAGCGGATACCACCATCGAATTGATGGAGGGTAAGGTTACTTCAGCGGGCAACATCACGTTTCAGTTCAAGGATAATACGGCGTTTCCATGGACTGAAGACTTTGAGGATGGCAACAGTGAGCTGGTTCGTTTATATTCTGCCCAAGGTGATACATCATTCATCGCCACAGAGGCATTTTCACTGAACGGAAGATTTGCGGGAAATACCCGGTGTATGAAGGTAATTATTGCCGCTGCCGATACGGCCAAGACTGTAGACATGGCTTCATTTAAGTTTTTTGGTAATCTGCCGTTCTTGGGCACAGACATTATGTTGGAATTCGATATAAAAACTCCGATTCCCGTTCAGGTGGCCATGATCCGAAAAAACAGCAATGGAACATTATACCTTCCCTATCTCTATTTATTTGAGACAGATGGAAAATGGAAACGGTTTTACGTCAATCTGATTTATGAGTTATACAACCAGCCGGCCGATACAGAAATAAAGCTTTTAATCAGTCCAATAAAAACGGAAGATACCAAATCTGAGCAGACAGTATTGATTGACAACATCCGTTTTAGCTATCCTAAATGAACCGCAAACTTCAAATATTCCTTCATGTAGTAGCCGACATTGTTTCCGCCTCAGGGGCTTGGTTTTTGTTTTTTATTTACAGAAAACAGATGGTAGAGGCGGTAAAGCACGGCTATGTTATTCCTGTAAACAATGATTTAAAACTATATGCGGGTTTAATATTCATCCCTGTAATGTGGCTTTTGGTATATGTCGGAAGTGGTTATTACCGAAACATTTTCCGCAGAAGCCGACTGCGAGAAGTTGAGCGAACCCTGACTACAGGATTAATGGGCAGTCTGGCCATATTCTTTTTATTAATGCTGGATGACAGTGTTGGAAATTATCGCGACTATTACAAATCTCTGCTTGTTTATTTTTCACTACACTGCGGAATTACACTGGTATTGAGGTTGATTGTGGTTAGCAGAACCATATACAATATCCAGAAAAGAAAATGGGGCTACAAGACCTTGCTCATAGGCAATGGCGTGAATGCTGCAAAACTTTATCAGGAACTATGCGCTGCAAAAAAATCTGAAGGATTTTTTTTGGTGGGATATATTTCCGGTAACCACGCTCAACATTCGTTGATGGACAACCTTCCTTGCCTTGGGAGCATTTCTGATATATCTTCTATTATTAGAAATCACGGAGTAGAGGATGTTATCATTTGTCTGGACGATCAGGACCACGAGAAGGTTCCCGGACTTGTAGACCAGATTCAAAATGAGCAGGTCCATTTGAAAATAATGCCCGACAGCTACGGTATGGTTTTAGGCATGGTTAAAATGAATAACATTTTGGGCGCAATGCTGGTAGAGGTTGATTTTGAAGTGATGCCACAATGGCAAAAAACAGCCAAGCGTTTATTCGACATCATTATCAGTCTGATTGCCATCCTAATTGGTTTACCAGTATATCTGATTATTGGAATTCTGATTAAATTAGACAGTAAAGGACCTGTATTTTTCCGACAGGAAAGAATCGGTTTTAAGGGTAATCCTTTTTACATCTATAAATTTAGAAGCATGCGCACCGATGCTGAATCGGCCGGTCCGCAGTTAAGCAGCGAAACAGACCCCAGGAGAACCAGGGTGGGCTCTGTTTTACGAAAATCAAGGCTAGACGAATTGCCTCAATTCATCAATGTACTGATTGGAGATATGAGTGTGGTCGGTCCCAGACCTGAAAGACAGTTTTTTATAGAGCAGATTGTGAAAAAGGCACCATATTATGTGAGATTACATAGAATTAAGCCCGGTATTACCAGCTGGGGGCAGGTTAAGTTTGGCTATGCTGAGAATGTTGATGAAATGGTTGAACGCATGAAATACGATATATTGTACCTGGAAAACATGAGTTTGGGCCTTGACATCAAGATAATGATTTACACCGCACTGATTATGATTCAGGGTCGTGGAAAATGAATCGTTAACCTAAACGAATTATCACTTTTTTCCATAACCAGACCTTTCTGAACAGAATGGAATTTATTTTGATGGATTGCAATGAAAACAAAAATCCATTTAAAGCATTAATCAATCTGTAATATCCCGTAAATGAAACCCATCCCCGAGACCCTCAGCCCATTCAGAAGAATCTGGCGCCTTGTGGGAACAGAAAAAAGAAACATCCGTTTTCTTTACATATATGCCATTTTGGCAGGTGCAATCAGCCTTGTAGTTCCTTTAGGAATACAAGCCATTATCGGTTTGGTGCTGGCAGGGAAGCTAAGCAGCAGCTGGTTCATACTCATTGTTCTCATCACTTTGGCTATCTTGTTATCAGGATTAACGGGCCTGGCTCAGCTGAGTATATTAGAATCCATTCAGAGTAATTTATTCGTTCGTACCGCCAATGATTTTTCGCAAAAACTTGCCTCTGCCTCAAAACACTTCAGAAAATACACCAGTTTGGTTGAATTGTCTGAAAAGTTTCTCGACATAATCACAGTTCAAAAGAGTTTCAGTAAGCTGTTATTAAGCTTTACGACTTCCCTGCTGGAAATCCTCTTTGGAATCATACTGCTGGCTGTGTATCATCCTGCTTTTCTGGTTTTTGGAATGTCTTTGCTAATATTGGTTGCCATCATTCTCCGGGCCACCTACAACCGCGGGGTAGTTTCATCGAGAACTGAGAGTGACTTTAAGTTCAAAACTGCTTTTTGGATGACAGAAATTGCCCAAAACAGGGTAACATTTAACTTAAAGCAGGAGCAAAACTTCCATCTTATTAAAACCAGTGATTATCTGAAAGGGTATGTAAGCAGCAGACAGGCGCACTTTCGTATCCTGTATAATCAGGCGGCCATTGCCATTGGCATGAAGGTAATACTAACCATGACCATGCTGTTTTTGGGCAGCTTTCTTTTGGTACGTGAGGATATAAGTTTAGGCCAGTTTTTGGCCTCTGAGATATTGATTATTTCACTGGTCAATGCCGTAGGAAAACTCGTTATATCGGTAGAAAGTGTGTATGATGCGGGTATTGCACTTGAAAAACTGGGCAGTGTTACAGATGCTCCGATGGAAGTTCGCACTTCCCATACAACCAAAACCGATATAATCAAAGAGGCGCCTACCGTAACGCTGGTGGATCGAAAAAATGGAAAGGCCATCATTGAAATTGTGGCAGGTCAAAAAATCGGCATTTGCGGTTTGCCCGGCACAGGGAGAACGCGAATACTCAAAACCATTATTGGCGATCTTGAAACAGAATATGCCTCACAGCTCAATCATGTGCCTGTGGAGAATATATCTGCAGAGGGTTTAGGCAGTATTACCGGAATTTGTCTTCAGGGCAGTCATATATTTGAGGGATCTCTGGCACAGAATATTGTTCTGGGTAATGAGCCCGATTTGAAAGAGCTCACAGCCTTGAGCAAAACTTTAAACTTGCATGGTTTTGTTTCCTCCCTTCCGGGTGGGTTTAATCATGAATTTGAATCTGAAAGCGGTGTACCCAATAACATTGCCCGTAAAATACCCCTTGCAAGGGCTCTTTATCATACCCCTCCCCTCATTTTGATTGATGACGTGTGGAGTGCATTTACCAAAAAGGAGCTACAAACCATTTGGGAGCATATTAACAGCACGAAATCCACCGTCATATTCATCAGCAATCAAATACCGGTATTATCTTACGCTGATACCTGTCTGCTTTTGGATGAAACCGGCCTTACAGATTTGGGGAAAATTTCCCCGACTATTGTTCCACATGCTATACAGGACATAACATGGCAATAAGTAAAGATACTCACAATATGATTCAGAATGAATCTTTGCTCACGGAAAGTCCCTGGACACAGAAACGCATGAGCAAGGTTCTGATATGGCTTACCCTGCTATTTGTGCTATTTATGTTCTTACCCTGGACACAGAACATTCAGACCCAAGGTGTAGTAACCACACTGTTGCCCAACCAACGCCCACAGGAAATCCAAACCATCATTGGGGGAAGAATTGAAAAATGGTATGTAACAGAGGGAGATTACGTGAGAAAGGGCGATACAATCGTTCGCATCAGTGAGGTTAAGGAAAGTTATTTGGATCCTAAATTACTGGAGCAAACCGAAACCCAAATTCGGGCAAAAGAAAGCAGTGTAAATAGCTACAATGCTAAAATAGATGCCATCAATCGGCAAATTACCCAACTGGAAGTGAATCAGGACCTGAAGCTCAAACAGGCGCGAAATAAAGTGGAGCAGGAATTGATGAAAGTGAACAGTGAATCAGCAGAATTGGATGCAGCCAGAACCGGCGAAAGCATTTCACTACAGCAATTTTCACGTGATAGTTCACTGGAAAAAAAAGGAATCAAAAGTCCGTTGGAGGTTGAAAACCGCAGGGTAAAATGGCAAGAGAGCATTGCCAAACGTATTTCAGCAGAAAACAAGTTGATGGCCGCCAGAGCATCTCTGGAGAACGCCCGCTTTGAGTTAAGGAATATAACAGCAGAATACGGCGAGAAAATGGCCAAGGCAGAGAGTGAGCGTTTCAGTGCCATTAGCAGTCAAATGGAAACGGAAGCAGAAGTAAGCAAACTGCGCAACCAGTATAGCAACTACTCGATTCGAAGCGGCTTTTATATCATATTAGCCCCACAGGATGGTTATGTCACCAAAACACTCGCCAGTGGCATAGGTGAAACCATAAAAGAAGGTGAAGCCATTTGCACAGTCATGCCTTCTGCAGTGCATCTGGCCGTGGAAATGTATGTTGACCCTATGGACATGCCCCTTGTAAAGAAAGGCCAGCATGTTAATTTCGTTTTTGACGGTTGGCCTACCATTGTGTTTTCGGGCTGGCCCAACTATACTTACGGCACGTTTCCGGGACGGATTTTTGCAATTGACAATACCCCCTCTCCCAACGGAAAATACCGATTGCTGGTGGCACCCGAAGTAGGTGGAAAACAATGGCCTCCTCAGCTGCGGGTAGGCACGGGTTCACACGGCTATCTCCTGTTAAATCGTGTTAGTGTATGGTACGAAATCTGGAGACAGCTCAATGGCTTCCCACCCGACTATTATAAATCAGAGACTGCCCCAACCAAACCAAAAAAATGAAATATTGGGTTATATTGATGTTGATGACGGTATTTTCTGTCCCTGTGGAAGCACAAAACAGCGGAAACATCAATCTGGGTATGATATTAAAACAGGTGGGAGCCTATCATCCTACTGCGAAACAGGCAGCGCTTTTGCCCAGGCAGGGTTCGGCATACCTTAGGTATGCCCGAGGTGGATTTGACCCCAGGGTGTTTTTTGAACAACGGGAGAAAACGTTTAAAACTGAAAATTATTACACAGAAACATCCACAGGTATCAATATTCCAACGTGGTACGGCCTCGACGTAAAAGCCGGATATGAAAAAAATGATGGGTTGTATTTGAGTCCGGACATGAAAACGCCTGTCAATGGGCTTTCCTATGTGGGGCTTGATATACCCCTTTTCCGAAACATGCTTACCGATAAACGCCGAACGGGTCTGAGGCAGGCACAGTTATTCAAAGAGCAAAGTGAGGCTTTGCGACTGGAATTACTCAATCAACTGGCTCAGCAGGTGGTTCAGGATTATGCCGGTTGGTACTTTGCCTGGCAGGAAAAAGAAATTTGCAGACAAGCAGTAGCCCTTTTGAATGAGCGTATGAACGCCATCCGATTCGAATATCAGGCAGGCAGCAAGTCTGCGGCGGATACCATAGAAACCTCGGCGCAGCTGGGCAGTTTCAACATTCTATACCGAAATGCAAACGTAAAAGAATACAAAAGCAGGCTGATGTTATCAGCGCACCTTTGGAATGAAAATACCGAGCCGGTTACCATCAAAGACAACCTAATTCCTGACTACACCGGTCTTGACTTTCTGGACAGTATGTTAAAGGCTTTTCCCGATTCCCTTGTGAGTACAGGTATTCAACAACTGCAGCCCGGGCTTCAGATAATGGACTTAAACGTTCAGAAATACAAACTCGAAATGCAACTCAACAAACAGGCTATGCTCCCGGAAGTGAACATTAAATACAGGGCACTGAGTCCGGGTAAATTTGATTTCCCCGCGGGTAGTTCAATTCGCATGAATTCAGCCTTTGGCCTTGGGATTAACAGCTCATTGTTTTTACGCAAGGAGCGCGGAGAGTATGAACTTTCCAGACTTGCTTGGCAGGAATCCGGTTTTAAGCTTCAACAGAAAATACGAGAAACCGCACAAAAGGCAGGTGGTCTTTATCGGGAAGCTATAACCTACGCTTCGCTGAGCCGCGATTTTGCCGTCATAAGCGGACAATATCAGCAGCTGTATGAAAATGAAAAAACCCGCTTCAATGCCGGTGATGCCAATGTATTTATGGTCAATATGCGAGAAACCCGCTGGATTGAAACACGCCTAAAACTAAATGAATACAGACAAAAGCAGGTGCAGAGCGCAACACTTTATCTGGAAATGGTCGGTGTGATAGGCAGAATTTTCTAACCTTGACAGCACCCAGGCATTCCGTCTGTGACAGGTTAATGATAAAATTGGCTTCCAAATGAAATATCCGGCTTAGGATATACATGGATTGGGGTGAACGCATTAAAAATGGCTTAAACGTGTTCAAAATGTGGAAAATTAGGCATTATTTAAGCGCTCAGAACCCCGGATAAGGTTGTATTTTTACAAACAATTAAAAATACGATTTTTTACGTTAGAAAATGAGCAATCAAAATAGTGGGAATTACGGTGCGGATAATATTACCGTACTGGAGGGATTAGAAGCAGTGCGCAAACGCCCTGCGATGTATATCGGAGATATTGGCCCCAAAGGTCTTCACCACCTGGTTTACGAAGTAGTTGACAACAGTATAGACGAAGCGTTGGCAGGTCATTGCCGCAATATATTTGTGAGTATCCTGGAAGATAACAGCATTCGGGTATTGGATGATGGTCGCGGCATCCCCACTGATATGCACCAGAAAGAGAAGAAAAGTGCGCTGGAGGTGGTAATGACTGTTTTGCACGCCGGTGGTAAATTTGATAAAGATACCTACAAAGTATCCGGAGGTTTGCATGGTGTGGGTGTCAGCTGCGTCAATGCGCTATCCAAGCACCTGACAGTACGTGTTTTCCGTGAAGGTAAAATTTTTCAGCAGGAATACCAGATTGGCAAACCACTCTATGACGTAAAAGTAGTGGGAGAATCAGACCAAAGGGGTACAGAAGTTACCTTCACCCCCGATGATACCATTTTTCAGGCTACTGAATATCAGTTTGACACCCTACAAAATCGCCTCAGAGAGCTAGCTTACCTCAATAAAGGTATCAGATTGGTACTCACCGATGAACGCAATAAAGATGAGGAAGGTAATTTTCACTCAGAAACATTCTTTAGCCAAGGTGGCCTTAAGGAATTTGTAGGATTCATTGACGGTACCCGTGAGAGACTCATTCCCGAGCCAGTGTATTGTGAAAGTGACAAATACGGAATTCCAGTAGAGATTGCTTTTCAGTACAACACCGGATACAGTGAAAATCTGCACTCCTATGTAAACAATATTAACACCATTGAGGGAGGAACGCACGTTGCAGGATTCCGCAGGGCACTTACCAGAACCCTGAAAAGCTATGCGGAGAAGCAAAAATTACTGGAGAAAGTAAAAGTAGAAATCAGTGGTGATGATTTCCGTGAAGGACTAACCGGTGTTATCAGTGTGAAAGTGGCTGAACCGCAGTTTGAAGGTCAGACCAAAACCAAGCTGGGTAATAATGAAGTAATGGGCGCCGTAGATACCACGGTAGGCGAAATGCTTGAAAACTTCCTTCAGGAACATCCCAAAGAAGCCAAGGTGATTGTAGATAAAGTTATTTTGGCAGCCCAAGCGCGTGCTGCAGCGCGCAAGGCTCGTGAGATGGTTCAGCGCAAAGGAGCCATGAGTGGCATGGGATTGCCCGGAAAGCTCAGTGATTGCTCAAAAACTGACCCTTCTATCTGTGAAATCTTTCTGGTGGAAGGTGATTCTGCTGGCGGAACTGCCAAGCAGGGCCGTGACCGGGAATTTCAGGCTATTCTTCCGTTGCGTGGTAAAATTCTTAACGTGGAGAAAGCACTGGAACATAAAATTTACGAAAATGAAGAAGTGCGTAACATGTTCACTGCTCTGGGTGTTCACATTGGAACCAATGAAGAAGGAGATAAAGAGCTGATACTTGACAATCTGCGGTATCATAAAGTAGTCATTATGACGGATGCAGACGTGGACGGGTCTCACATACGCACACTCATTCTTACCCTGTTTTTCCGCTACATGAAGAAGCTGATTGAAAACGGTTATCTGTACATAGCCACTCCCCCTTTGTATTTAGTTAAAAAAGGCAACAAAAGCGCCTATGCATGGAATGATGCAGAACGTGATATGCATATTAAACAACTGGCGGGAGAAGGTAAGGAAGACAGCGTAAACGTCCAGCGATACAAGGGTTTGGGAGAAATGAATGCAGAGCAGTTATGGGAAACCACCATGGATCCTGCACGCAGAACCCTGAAAAGGGTAACCCTGGACAGCGCAGCAGAAGCCGATCGAATTTTCAGTATGCTCATGGGCGACGATGTTCCACCCCGCAGGGAATTCATTGAAGCCAATGCACGCTATGCGAAAATTGACGCTTAACCCAGTTTTGCTACTGAAATTTTATTGATTTTATTGGACTTAACCGTCCAATAACCCTGGCCGGTAAATACAATACGAGCCAGCTAATAAGTATGGTACCCAGATTTACCCAAACTATGTGCATGGGCTGGATTTCAATCAGCACTTTGTTCACATAATAGGTTTCGGTATTAAGGGTTATGAACCCGAATCGGTACTGTAAATAGCATAGTCCCAGTCCTATTATATTTCCCGCCAGTAAACCAAAACCGGTTATAAAAATGGCCTGATATTGAAAAACCATGCGTATGGAAGCCTCTCCCGCACCCAGGGCCTTCAGCGTTCCTATCATATTGGTTCGCTCTGTAATGAGAATGAGTAAAGTGGTACACATTCCTATGACGGCCACCAGCAGCATCAGCGTTAAAATAATGGCCACATTGGTATCCAGTAGTGCCAGCCAGTCAAATATCTGCCTATTGTAACGGGCTGCTGATTGAATATTGAACACCCCGGGAGGTAATTTACGACTGAGATTATCTATGGCCTGCCGGGTCATATCCATATTTTGTAATCTAACCTCCCATTGGGTGAATCGGGTTGCGCCGGGCAATACTTTTTGTATCAGGCCGATGGATGTAATAAAGTGTGACTTGTCGTAATCATCAAGACCGGTTGCGTAAACCCCGACTATCCGGGGATAAATGGCGCGGGGTCTTCGGTTTCCACTGCTATCTTCCTTAAAAAAAATCGCCTGCAGGTACATACCGGTATCCAGTCCCAGGCGGCCGGCAGTGAGCTCGGAAATCAGCACCGTATTGGGATCTTGCGTAAAATCCGGTACTGTCCCCCTTTTCAGTTGATTTTTAAGAAAAGAAAAATCATAATCCACTGAAACGCCTTTAGCCACCATACCCTCTATTTCCGACTCTCCCTTTACAATGCATGGCCTTACAGCACACACTGAAACCTTTTGAACGCCTTGCACAGACTGAATATCAGGCGTGAAAGCGAGATATTTTTCACTCATAGGAATGGGTTCAGACCCTTCCGTATTAGAAATATCATCAATGACCAGATCGCCATTTATACCAATAACCTTATTTTTGATACCGGATTGGAAACCTGACACCGTGGATAGCGCAATGAACATTACCGCCGAGCTGAGTCCTACAGCCGTAATAGCCAGACGAACAATGGACCTCGAAAAGGAACCCCTTCCTGAAGCCGACAGGCGACGTGCCAGATGTAAAGGCCAGTTCATTGGTGTTTCAAAAGTACACCTAAAGTGGTTAACCGCAGTCATGGTTTTTTACACGGGGCTGACCAATATCGCTATTTCACAATCGGTTATTCCGGGTGCTGTGCGCACAGAAGCGTATTTCAACCTACTGAAAAAAAAACGCATTGCGGTGGTGGCCAACCAAACTTCGATTGTTGGCAACCGGCATCTGATAGATACCCTACTTTCGGCCAAAATCAAGGTTAAAAAGGTATTTGCGCCTGAACATGGGTTTCGCGGGCAAGCCGCCAATGGCGAAAAAGTGCAGTCGGGCATCGACCCAATTACCAAATTGCCCATAGTGTCCCTGTATGGCAAACATGTAAAGCCCACCAAAAAAGACCTGAAAGGTATAGATTTGGTGGTATTCGATATACAGGATGTGGGGGTTAGATTTTACACCTATCTCACTACCCTCCATTATGTGATGCAGGCCTGTGCCGAGAATGGCAAACCTCTGTTGATTTTAGACCGGCCCAACCCAAACGGACATTACACAGATGGTCCGGTGCTCAAACCCGGATTTGAGAGCATGGTGGGTATGCATCCAATACCCATTGTGCATGGCATGACATTGGGAGAGCTGGGCCAAATGATCAATGGTGAAGGGTGGCTTGGCCTTCGAGACACCTGCAAACTTTCAGTAGTGCCCTGTAATAACTGGGATCATAACACAGCCTATACCCTACCTGTGCCGCCATCGCCTAATTTACCCACTCAGGAAAGCATACTGCTGTACCCCACTCTGGGCCTGATGGAAGGCACTGTGATGAGCATGGGAAGAGGCACAGACAAACCCTTTGAGTGCTTTGGAGCTCCGTGGCTAAAAGAAGGGCACTTTGTATTTGTACCCGGTAACATTCCCGGAAAAGCTTTAAATCCTCCTTTTTTAGGGGACACATGCAGGGGCTTTTTACTCACTGATTTTGCCCGCAACTACATTTCCGGTAGCAGACAATTGTATATTGAATGGTATGAAATGCTGCTAAATGCATGCCCCGACCGACAAAAGTTCTTTAATTCATTTTTTGATAAACTGGCCGGCAGTACTGAACTGCGCACCGCCCTTATGAGCGGAATGTCCATCAAGAAAATTCGGGAATCATGGAAAAACGAGTTGTTTCAGTTTGAATATAAGCGAAATCGCTATCTGCTTTACCCATTTGTTCCGGGCGTGGGTCATACCAAACCCTAGTGGTTGTATAAGCGCAAATTCCTTATTTCCTTTGCAGCATGAAACCCTTTATTTTCAGCATGATTGCCTTGGGCGTATTTGCCTGTGGCAGCAAAACAGAGAGCAGTACGTACGGAGAAAAAATTGATACAGTTGCAGCAGAGACTGTGGATGTGGCATTAAAAGCATTCGAAAGCAGTGGCAAAGCCGATGCTGTGATAAAAGGACAAATCAGCCAGGTGTGCACGGGTGAAGGATGCTGGTATACACTGAAGCATGGTATCATAGAGCAATTCGTAGGTTTTGAAAAATTTACCATACCCAAAGATGTAGCAGGACGAATGAGTGTGGCAACCGGCCATTTTTACCGAGATACCCAAAGTGTAGAGAGCCAGCGTGAAGGATTGAGTGAAGCTGAAGCTGCCAAGATTACAGAACCCAAGGTTTCGGTTCAATTTAAGGCCAAGGGCATATTGATAAAGTAAAACACAAAGCCAACGGTTTAAATCGTTGGCTTTTCATGCGCTGCAGGATTGCGTATCGTCCCTGCGCTGTTATTTTATCTCAAATGTATTCATAAAGGCGGTGGTGAAATTGCCTTTTCTGAAATCTTCGTTTTGCATAATCTGCAAATGCAAGGGGATGGTGGTTTTTACGCCCTCAATTACAAATTCATTTAACGCTCTCTCCATTTTTACGATAGCCTCTTCCCTTGTCTGGGCAGAAACAATCAGTTTGGCAATCATACTGTCGTAGAAAGGAGGAATGCTGTAGCCGGCATA
>JBEDNI010000016.1:0-15298 GCA_041170685.1 Bacteroidota bacterium
TTTGTATTCAGGGCCCTCAGGCAAGCCCCCACTGCGGTTTTCCGATTCTTTGAAACCGGTTTCCTGCTCACTTACCATGTTCCGCGTGATGGATTCTTCATCTTCATTTTTATTCAGTCCACCCATCGTTTGCATCTGCAACACGCGTATCTTTTTTATTTGTTTTTCTACCCCTTCGGCATCCGTGTATTTATCTGTCCTGATTTTCCCTTCAACATAGATGATATTTCCTTTTCTTAAATAATTTTCAGCAAGACGCGCATGGTTGTCCCATAATTCCAGGTTGTGCCATTCCGTATTTTCCATCTTTTGGCCATCTTTTGTGTAATAGTCATTTGTAGCCAGCGCTACATTGGCAACCACACGTCCATTATCAAGATGCCTTACCACGGGATCTTTACCCAATCTACCCAATAAAATTACTTTGTTAATCATAATATAAAATTACATTGCCTCTGTTAAAAATCGATACATCAACTTATGAACCGGAAATTGATGAATTTCCGAAATGTCTATTTTTATCTTATTCTTCAAATTCTCTTCTACAATATTAGCTTCTTTGCATGAAAATTGCCAAAGTGTAGCAAAAATAGTTTGGTGAGTAAGCTGATGTTTGAAGGATATTGGTTCATTTACAACAGTTTGAGTTGAATCTATAAACCAGTCATGGAAAGGATTTGATTGAAGATTGTGCTCATTGCCTGGAGTGTTCGGAAATTCATACAAGCCCTTCCATATTCCATTATCAGGTCGTTTTTCTATCCAGGTATGATTTTCGCTTTCAATAAAAAGGTAATGGATGTGTGTGGGTTTGGGAGCTTTTTTTGCCATCTTCACGGGTAACAATTCCTGCAGATTCCTGGAAAATGCAATGCAATTTTCCTTCAGCGGACATTCAGCACAAGAAGGGGAGGTTGGTTTGCATACCAGCGCTCCCAGTTCTATCATGGCCTGATTGAAAAGCGCCGGAGGGCGATCTCTCATTTCATCCAGCAGCAAACTTTCAATTAATTGATCAGACTTTTGCGTTCCAATCGGGTCCTCTAATCCAAAAAACCTGGCGGCAACCCTCCTAACGTTGCCGTCCACAGCCGGCATTTTAATGTTAAAGGCAAAACTGCCAATGGCAGCAGCTGTGTAGTTCCCAATACCCGGTAAAAGTCTTAATTCTGCAATGTTGGAGGGGAATTGCCCCCGGTGTTTGCTCATGATTATTTGGGCGGTTTTCATCATGTTTCTGGCACGGCTGTAGTAGCCCAAACCTTGCCAAACCTTCAAAACAGCATCTTCGGGCGCCTCGGATAACGATTTTATAGTGGGAAAGTTTGTAATGAAATTGTAATAAAATGGTAAACCCTGTGCAACCCTTGTTTGTTGTAATATTATCTCTGAAACCCATATGAAATAAGGGTTTAAAGTCTCTCTCCAAGGGAGTTTTCTGGCGTTAATTTCATACCATTCTGTGAGTTTACATTCCATTCTTGTCATAATTATGTGAAATTTTGATTGGATATGGTTTTTATTTGCTCAAACAAATTTCCCCCCAACATACATAAAGAAATGACAAAATCAGAAATCGTGAATGAGATTGCAGTCCGCACAGGACTTGAGAAGACGGCCATTGCTGATACCATCGACAATTTATTTGTGGTTGTGAAGAACGCTATGGTTGGTGGAAACAACATCTATCTGAGAGGATTTGGAACTTTTGAATTGAAACTTCGTAAAACCAAAGTGGCCCGCAATATAAAGCGAAATACCAGTTTGGTGGTACCGGCACATTATGTTGCCAGATTCAAACCTGCCAAAGAATTTGCAGGGCAGGTGAAGGAGAGCAAAGAGCTATCCAAAAGGGTTTCCGGCAAGTAATTGCCATAAATAGGAACCTGAGGGTTATTTTTGCTGCGTGGAAATGAAATCCCGCGCACTGTTGCCTGTTGTCATTTTGGCAGTAATATTCGGCTTGCTGTATCTGCCAAAATACAAGACGTCGTACGGTACGCTGCCTTCGGCCAAAAATGCCGCTGCAGGAACTCAAAGCTTGCCGCAGGAAGTTGTTGAAAAGGATGATTTTATCAATGCACTTTTTGCTGAAACCCGTCCACCTGAATGGATAGGGAGACTGCTGTTCCAATCCCCTTCTGAATCATCTCAGGATACGTTACAAAGAGCCCTGAAATGGGCAAATGAAACCTCAAATGCCCCTTTGGTAAGTTATTTGCAAAGTTTGCTGGCAGAAAAACAAGGCGGGGAAGAGAATTTGACAACAGCTGCCCGTACCTTGATTTTCGCCGCATCGGAAAATATGGATAAACCTGTAGCAGCGGCTTACCTTTTTCAGCAAGGTAAACGGTTGTTGGATGCAGTTCTGAAATCCAGTCCCAAAAACATTTCTGCTCGAAACGCACTCATTGTATACCAAAGCGAGTATGAAAATCAACCTATGAAGTTTTTAGGCACCCTGAGGGAGACTTTAGCCTTGGATAGCAACAATCTTGAGACCCGTTTTCTGCGTTTGAATCTGCTCAGAAAATCAGCCCAATGGAAAAAAGCTGCTGAAGAATGCCAAAAATTAATATCTTTGCAGCCCCAAAACCCTGTTTGGTACTTCCAGGCAAGTGACATCTACGGGTTCATGGGGGATTCCGTCAATGCCAAGGTATACTTGAATCTGGCGGTCAAAGTACAAAACAGTAGTAAAATTAAGTAGATATGCCAAGCGGTAAAAAAAGAAAACGTCATAAAATTGCGACCCACAAGCGTAAAAAACGCCTTCGCAAAAACAGACACAAAAAGAAATAATCATCCGAACTAAGGTAAACCCCACCCTTGTCAAACGAATTAGTCATTCACAAAAATTCGTCAGGGATTGAAATAGCCTTAATCAGCGGAAAAAAACTTATCGAGTTTCATAAGGAATCCTCGGGTTCCTCGTTTCAGGTCGGTAATTTTTATCTGGCGAAGGTCAAGAAAATTTCTCCTACCCTGAATGCCGCCTTTGTAGATGTAGGTGCGGAGAGGGATGCTTTTCTAACCTATTTTGATCTGGGGCCCAATGTGCTTTCGGTAAAAAAGTTTACCCATCTGGTTCAGCATGGAAATATGCAGCAAGCGGATTTGGAACGCTTTGCACTTGAGCCACAGACGGTTAAAACCGGTAAAATAGGACAGGTATTAAAAGTGGGTGACCGAATTTTGGTGCAGGTGCTCAAAGAGCCCATGTCTACCAAAGGCCCTAAAGTTACTTGCGATATTAGTCTGGCAGGCCGCTATTTTGTGCTGGTTCCCTTCTCCAATACCATTTCAATCAGCAAAAAAATCGGTAGCCCTTCCGAGAAAAAACGCCTTCGCGATTTGGCCGCTTCCCTGAAAACGGAAAATTTTGGAGTTATTATCCGAACGGTTAGTGAAGGCATCGAAATTGAAGAACTTGACCGCGACCTGAGGGGATTAATAAAAAAATGGGATGAACTGAAAAACAACCTTAAACAGGCCAAAATTACCGATTTGGTGCTGGGCGAAGGTAACCGTCTGTTTACCCTGCTTCGCGATATATTAAATGATTCATTCACCCAGATTGCGGTGGATGATCAGACCTTGCTTCAGGACCTGAAATCCTATCTGCAGCGTATTTCTCCCGGCAGTGAGAAAATCCTTAAACTTCATCAGGGTAAAAACCACATTTTTGATCAGTTTCAGATAAACCGAGCCATCAAAAGTTCGTTTGGGAAAAGTGTAACTTTCAGTGGCGGAGCTTATTTGGTTATTGAACACACAGAGGCATTGCATGTGATTGATGTGAATAGCGGGAATACCAGTTTTGACCCACAAAACCGTGATGAGAATGTTTTAAAAGTTAACCTGGAGGCCGTGGATGAAGTGGCCCGTCAAATTCGACTTAGAGACATGGGTGGAATCATTGTTATTGATTTCATCGACATGAAGGACCCCAAAAAGCGCAACGAACTGCATACGGCTTTGCGAACGGCCATGAAATCCGACAGGGCCAAGCACACCATTCTTCCTATGAGTAAGTTTGGGCTGGTGCAGATTACCCGCGAAAGGGTTAGACCGGCCATGGAAATTGTGACTAACGAAGTTTGTCCTTCCTGTAACGGAACCGGCCGGATGGAGAGCAGCGTGCAATTGCTTAATCGGCTAGAAAACACAGTGGCTTATTTGTGGGATAACATGAACCACAAACACCTGAAATTAAAGGCTCACCCGTTGGTTATCAATTACATTAAACAGGGATTAATCAGCATCAGGCTGAAGTGGTGGTTGAAGCACAAACGCTGGCTCAAACTGGAAGCAGCCCCGAATTATGGATTGTCAAGACTTGAGTTTTTTGATGAAGCAGGCCACCCGATTGTAGGGGAATAACAGCGCATTGGACACCGTGCAAAAATCGTAATTTTACTGCAATGCTCTGTATATAACTTTGCACCCTGTATGAAACGCACCACAGTTACTGCTGCTTTGCCCTACGCCAATGGACCCGTTCACATCGGTCATGTGGCCGGGGTTTACCTTCCGGCAGATATTTACGTGCGATACCTCAGAAATTGTGGCCGTGATGTGATTTTCATCTGTGGTAGCGATGAACACGGGGTGCCGATCACCCTCAGGGCCCGTAAAGAAGGTATAACACCTCAGGAAGTGGTGGACCGCTACCACAATATCATTGGCAAAAGTTTCAAGGATTTTGGTATCAGCTTTGATATCTATAGCCGTACCAGCATAGAAATACACAAGCAAACTGCGCGCGAGTTTTTTGCCGATTTATATGCCAAAAATGTTTTTACGGAAGAAGTAACCGAACAATACTACGACCCGGAAGCCAAGCAGTTCCTTGCAGACCGCTATATCGTGGGTACCTGCCCGGTTTGTGCCAATGAAAACGCATACGGCGATCAGTGCGAACAATGTGGCAGTACGTTAAGTCCTTCTGAGCTGAAAAACCCAAAAAGTGCCCTCAGCGGTGCGGCACCCATACTAAGACCTACCCGCAATTGGTTTTTGCCCTTGGATGAGCTGCAAAGTGCATTTCTGAATGATTATATCGCGGGCAATACCCATTGGAAATCGAATGTACTTGGGCAGTGCAAAAGCTGGTTGAATGAGGGCCTCAAACCCCGTGCCATGACGCGCGACCTGGACTGGGGGGTATCTCTCCCTGATTTGCCCGGTCATGAAGCCCCCGATCTGGCAGGTAAGGTTTTGTATGTGTGGTTTGAAGCCCCGATCGGATATATCAGTGCCACCCGCGAACTGCGCCCGAATGACTGGCAGGAATGGTGGAAAGGCGATACCCGGCTGGTGCATTTTATCGGCAAAGACAATATTGTTTTTCACTGCATCATTTTTCCTGCCATGTTGCACCTTCGCGGCGATGGATTTGTGATTCCGCAGGATGTGCCTGCCAACGAGTTTTTAAACCTGGAAGGAAAAAAAATCAGTACCAGTCGCAACTGGGCCGTGTGGCTGGATGAGTATCTGCAGGAATTGCCTGGCAAGCAGGATGAATTGCGATATGTGCTGTGTAGCATTGCCCCTGAAACGAAAGACAGTGAATTTACCTGGAAGGACTATCAGGCAAGGGTAAACAACGAATTAGTGGCCATTCTGGGCAATTTTGCCAATAGGGTTGCAGTGCTTAATCAAAAATACTATGAAGGTAGGACGCCGGCGTACTCAGAGGCACACTTTGCCCAGCAGATAGGGACGGTGCGAAAGGAGCTTTCCGATTTGCAAAAAGAGTTGTGCCTGGCCACCGAGGAATACCGTTTTAGGGATGGACTTGCTGCGATCATGAATATGGCGCGTGCCGGCAATAAGTTTTTAGCCGAAACCGAGCCCTGGAAACTACAAAAAACCGATCCGGAAGCTACGTCAACGGCCATGGCCTTTGCGCTGGAAATACTGGCCAACATAGCCATCGCCTGTGAACCGTATTTGCCTCATACCCACGAAAAATTGTGCGCACAGCTGAATCTGCTCCCGCTTGAGTTTGTGGTAAGGGCATTCTGGAATCAGGGTACGATGCTGAAACCCTTTCCGGAAGGACATCCATTGGGCGAACCCGGATTGCTTTTTACCAAAATCGAAGACGAACAGATGGCAGTTCAATTACAAAAACTGCAGAATAAATCTATGGAAAACAACCACACCACACCTGCTCCTGAAGAAACGCCTGCCAAGCAAGAGATTACCTATGATGACTTTGCGAAACTGGATTTGCGTATCGCTCAAATTATTACTGCAGAAAAAGTAGAAAAAGCAGATAAACTGCTTAAGCTTACCCTTAGCGTGGGCGGGGAGGAGCGCACTGTGGTGAGCGGTATCGCTCAACATTTTATGCCCGAAGCCATTGTGGGTAAACAGGTGCTATTTCTGGCCAATCTGGCTCCTAGAAAAATGCGCGGTATTGAAAGCCAGGGGATGATTCTGATGGCAGAGGATGCGGATGGTAAGCTTGTGTTTGTTTCGCCGGCTGAGGCAGTTCAAACGGGCAGTTCGGTTAGTTAGCACTGGCCACAGCGGGTGTCAGATAATCACGGTAGTTGTAGGTGTTTGCACCCTGTAATTTAAAATCCGTCAGCCATTTTTCTTCTGTTAGTAGTGCTTTATTGCAGGGTAATACGTGTTTATCGTATTGACTTACAAAATTTTGCCAAACATCGCATTGGTTATTTATGCAAATTTGTTGCGCTTCCAGAATAACCTTCTTATACTCATCGTCAATCAGGGTAAATGTCAGTCTAAGATTGTTGTTTTCCATGATTTTATTATAAATTTCACGGCGGTTCTGATAAGTGTAATGTAAATACCATGCGGTAAAGAGCCGGAATTCATAGTATGCGAAATAGGTTTTGCCAGCCTCCTCCATTTGCATCTGTGCCTGCCGGTGTTTCCCTTCATCAATCAGCTTTTTTGTAGCTAGCAAGCTGGCTCTGGTGCCGTTCATGTATGCCGAGAATTCATCCATAATTCCGTAAATACCACTCAAATTGGCTGATACAACAGATCCTTTGGATACATAGGGGCTGTAGCGAAACATTTGCGATACCAACTCCTTGGGGACATAGCGGCTAAATTCTTCCGACTTGCATATTTCTGTTTCTTGAATGGGTACTACGATTCCCGGAACAATCAGATAGCGATTATGATTGAACTTGTGTACCGATTCGTGCACAACCGTGTTCAAATCATCAAAAAGAGCTTCCTCGCTCGTATCTTCATTCCATGGAACCGCTTTACCATTGATATAGGTAGTGTATAGTCCCGGCCCACAGTAATTATCTTGCAAGATGGTCTGATAACCGGGTGCGTAATTTTGTGCAGACTGGATGAAGAACCTTTTGGCGTTCTCTATTGCATGGGGATTTTTTGGTTTTTGTTCGGATTTGATTTGCGTATTGACGTCACTCTTCTCTGTTTTTTGAGTTAAGGGGTTGAAGTCCCAGGGTTTATCAAAATCATCATTTTGATCGGTACAGAAATCGGGTGTGCCACCCATTATGCCTTTCAAGGTTTTGAGGTAGACTCCCTTTTTGCCTTTGAACGCTGACTTTTGGGTAAGCGGATTGAAACCATGCTTTTTTTCAGTGGAAATGAACCTGATTTTTTTATGACCCTTAAAAATGCCTGTATCACGCTGAATGCGGGTGGGTCTGTAACGACAAAAATTATAGGTGTGGTCGGGATATAATTTCAGTACATTCAAACTTTTTTTGGAAGTTTTTTGCACGTAAATGCCGGGCTTGAGGTTTTCCGGTGTTGGATGAGCTGAAGTGTTTATCAGCAATACAATGGCGATGATGTTCATAAAGCATGAATTAAAATGTTAAAAAGACAGAACGGGCTTCTTGGTGATAACGCTACCGGGGTGAAGAATATTGGATAAAAATGAATTCATTCTGTAAATTGAGGAAATTACTTGCAAAAGTTCCGAAGATTTTATAGATTTGCACCCCCAATCAAGGATTGACATGACCAAGCGTACCTACCAACCTTCGAAAACCAAGCGCAGAAACCGTCACGGTTTCCGCAAGCGCATGAGCTCAGCAAACGGCCAACGCGTACTGGCTGCGCGCCGCGCCAGGGGCCGTCACAAACTCACTACCTCCGACGAAAGAGGCCACAAGGGTTAATGATGGAAAGGACGGTGCAGATTGACACCTCCAACGCCGCTGCAACGATATAAACTGCCCAGAAACAAAATTCTTCGCAGTCAAAAAGCCATTACCGGGTTATTTCAGCCCGGTTTTTTTGTTAGCAGCTATCCACTTCGCATCAATTATCAATTTATTAGCAGACAAGCAGGTGATGCTGAGGCTTTGGTGCTATTCAGCGTGAGCAAAAAAAGATTTAAAAAGGCCACACAGCGCAATCGCATCAAACGCCTGATGCGTGAGGTTTATCGGCTTAATCAGCTTCATATGAAGGCAATAAACATTCCGGAAGACCATCAACTGACCGTGGCGTTGATTTATACGGGGCAGGAACTACTTACTTTTCAGGTGATTAAAGCCGCGTTTTTGCTGTGTATTCAAAAAATGGAAAGGAAAATAAATCATGCGTAGGGTGGCCATATTCCTCATCCGAATTTACCAATATGCGCTGAGTCCGCTGTTGCCCAAAAGTTGTCGCTTTGAGCCGTCTTGCAGTGAATACGGGGCACAGGCGTTCAAGAAACATGGTTTTTTTAAAGGATTTAAACTTACCGCAAAACGAATCGGACGTTGTCATCCCTGGGGCGGAAGCGGATATGATCCGGTACCTTGACGGATTTTTCCGGTTTTCCTTTGAAATATCAAGTGTTTTCCCTATTTTTGCACCCCCTAAAAAAGCACTTTTACAATGAACCACAATCAGTATGAAACCGTGATCATTTTAACACCCGTGCTCTCTGAACAACAGATGAAAGATGCTGTTAAAGGCTACAGAGAGCTGATCACAGGTAACGGTGGGGAGATGGTCCACGAAGAAAACTGGGGCCTGACCAAATTAGCCTATCCCATCGACAAAAAAGGCACGGGATTTTATCATTTGTTTGAATTCAAAGCAGATCCTGAGTTCATCAAAACCTTCGAACTGGCATTCCGCCGTGACGAGCGTATCATGCGCTATCTCACTGTGAGACTGGACAAGTGGGGTGTTGATTACAACGACAGGAAGCGCAAAGGCGAATTCAATCAACCTAAAACTGTAGCTGTAGAGGAGGCCGCATCATGAGCAAAGAAGTAAACTTTATCTTTAACCAGACACCGCAGGTGTTGCAGAAGAAAAAATACTGCCGCTTCAAGAAGCATGGTATTCGCTACATCGACTACAAAGACAAAGACTTTCTGCTGAAGTTTGTGAATGAGCAGGGAAAAATTCTTCCCCGCCGCATCACCGGTACTTCACTCAAGTTTCAACGTAAAATTTCCGTAGCTATTAAGCGCGCAAGACACTTGTCTTTGTTGCCTTTCGTGGCTGACGGCCTAAAATAAGAAGGAGGAGAAAATCATGAAAATCATCCTGACACAAGACGTGAAAAACCTGGGCCACAAAGACGATGTGGTGGTGGTAAAAGACGGATACGGACGCAACTACCTTATCCCCAAAGGAATGGCTAAACTGGCTACCGATGGTGCGATGAAAATGCTGGCCGAAGACATCCGCCAGCGTGCGTTTAAAGTAGAAAAGCTCCGCAAAGATGCAGAGCAAATCGCTGCCAAACTGAATGGTGCTTCTGTTACCGTGAAAACCAAATCCGGCGCTTCCGGTAAGATTTTCGGATCGGTTACAGGCCTGCAGATTGCCAACGCACTGAAAGAACAGGGTTATGACGTAGATCGCCGTAAAATTGCGGTTGATGACATCAAAAACCTTGGCACGTACACCGCCGATATCAACCTGTTTAAAGATATCACCGCTGCTATTACCGTAGAGGTAGTTGCAGAGTAAGGTTTCTAAAACGATTATTGAAAAGCCGCCTTATGGCGGCTTTTTTTATGGTTAAAAGCATATCCAATGGTTGTGGCCAAATGTGAACTGTTAACCCTATTTTTGCACCTTTATGTGGGATCGCATAGCAACCTATATCATTAAAAACAGAAACGTTTTTTTGATATTGATTCTGGCATTCGCCGGGGCAGCCGGATATTTTGCCACCAAGGCCGAAATGGCCTATGACATGCAAAAGCTGGTACCTCAGGATGACCCTGAGTATAAGGCCTACATGGCTTTCAAAAAAACTTTCGGTGAAGATGGCAATAAAGTGGTTATTGGGTTTAAGCACAAAGACATTTTCTCCCTCCCAATCTATCAGGATTATTATAAACTCTGCGATGACATTCAAAAACAGCCCGGTGTTATAGATCTGCTTTCGCCGGCAAGGGTTTTTAACCTGGTGGTAGACACTAACAGCATGTTTGCCGTTCAACCCCTCCTGAGCAGCATGCCGCAAACCCAGCAAGAGCTAGACAGTGTGGCTGCTGCTTTCAAATCCCTCAAATTTTACGAAGGTCTGTTATACAACGATACCGCCAAGGTGGCGCTCATGATTATTTCCCTCAACGACAGCACCCTAAACAGTAAAGGCCGTATCACCCTTATCCAGAACATCGAAAAGCGCTGCGAGGCATTTGGCGTAAAACATGGAATAGAAATGCATTATAGTGGCCTGCCGTTCATCCGCACTGAGTTTGCCACCAAGGTAAAGAGCGAAATAGTTCTGTTTACCATCATTGCATTTGGAGTTACTGCTCTTCTCATCTTGGGTTTTTTCCGGAGCATCAGTACCCTTGCTATTTCGTTGTTTTTCATTGCCATTGGCGTGGTTACCATGCTCTCTGTGGCCGGTTTGCTGGGCTACAAACTTACCATGCTCACAGGAACCCTGCCCCCATTACTGGTAGTGATTGGGGTGCAAAACACCATTTATCTCATCAATAAATACCATGAGGAATACCGCAGGCATGGCAATAAAGCCAGGGCACTCACCCGCATTATCTCGCGTATTGGGGTGGCTACTTTCCTCATCAACTTTACCACTGCTGTTGGTTTCGGGACGTTTTATTTCACCAAAACCATGATGCTGGAACAGTTTGGTGTGGTGGCATTTATTACCATCAACATCATTTTCTTCATCAACATTATCGGTATTCCGGTATTGTACAGTTACCTGCCGGCACCAACGGAAAAGCAGACCGCCCATCTGGACAATAAAAATGTCAATAATTTCCTCAACTGGGTGAGATTTAATGCCTTTAACCGTAAGCGGTCCATTTATTTCTGGAGCATAGCCTTTACCGTATTAAGTAGCATTTATATCATCCGTTTGCGTCCCCTGGCCTTTATCCTGGATGATGTCCCCAAATCCAGCAAAATTTATAGAGACCTGGTCTTTTTTCAACAGAATTTTCGTGGGGTGATGCCTTTTGAAATCCTTATTACCTGTCATACTGAGGGTGGAGCAAACTCCGCAGAAGTCCTTAATAAGGCCTCCAGTCTGCAAAAATCCCTGCGCCGTTACGAAGAATTCAGCAAGCCGATGAGTTTGGTGGAAATGGTGAGTTTTGCCAATCAGGCCTACAACGGAGGCGATGAGCGTCAATATCGTGTTCCCAAAGCCACAGATCTGGGGGAAATATCAACCCGTATGCCTGCCCCCATTCCCGGTAAAAAAAGCATTGTCAATGGCATGATTGATACATCATTGACCAAACTTCGAATCAGTTACCAGATGGCCGATGTGGGTTCTATCCGCATGGATAGTATCAGCAGCCAGGTTAAAACCATCGCCGGTAAAATCTTCCCTGAAGAACAATATGAGGTTAAAATCACGGGCACCTCGGCCATATTCCTGCAAGGTAACCGCTATCTGTATGACAGTCTTATCAGCAGTACCCTCTGGAGTTTATTGATAATCAGTCTTACCATGGGATTGCTGTTTCCCAGTATTAAAATGATTATCATTTCTGTCATTCCCAACGTGTTGCCGTTGCTCATTACTGCAGGTTTGATGGGTTTTCTGAATATTCCCCTGAAACCCACTACCATCCTGGTGTTTAGCATAGCCTTTGGTATAACCATAGATGCAACCACTCATTTTATGAGCACATTCCGGCGAGAGTTGCTGCATACTAAAAAATCCTTACGGGAAGCACTCAGCCATACCATCATGGAAGTGGGCCTGAGCATGATTTATACCATGGTAGCACTATTCGCCGGTTATATGATTTTCATGTTCAGCCGTTTTGAAGGCACACAGGCCCTGGGATGGCTTACAGCAGTTACCTTGCTTTCCGGTCTGGTGGCGAATTTATTCTTGCTGCCTGCACTGATACTTACATTTGAAAAGGGCCTCAACCCGAAAGAAGAACTGAAAGAAACGGTAATTGAACTTCCCGACGAAACAGAAGATTAATTTTTAGAAACCAGCAGATTGCAGCCCCTTGCCTCGCTCTGGTCATGGCGCCCCAGTATTTCAAAAGTTCCGTCTTCGTGCAGTTTGCCCAAATCCTGTGTAGCAATGAAACTACAGCTTTGCACATTGGCCAAATCTACTACGCATATTAAACCGGTTTTGCCCAATGTCAACCAGTTACCGGGGTCGCTGATATCGCGAATCATGATTTTCATCCACGGTGGACAGATAAACCTTCCATTTCCTTTGCTGTAGGCCTGACTCAGGAGTTCGGTCATGCCATATTCGCTGTGAATGTTAGATACACCGAATCGATTGCACCATTGTTCGTGTAATTCGGAGCGTGTAAGTTCCGGCCCGCGGCCTTTCATGCCGCCAGTCTCCATGATGATGGTATGTTGCAGCGGTGGGCCGGAGTAAATGGCCGCCAATTCTTTCAGGGCAAAGGTTACGCCCAGCAAAACAGAAGGTTTGCCTGCCTGTTCATTTTTTTCAATTTGGCTAATCAGTTTTGGGTAGTCATGTAAGTAGAAATCGCTGCCGGACTGACCTTGTTTCACAAAGTCGTTGGCCATGTAAACCAAACTGCTATTGCTGCGCTCCAGATAGCCCGGCAGCAAACATAGCCATGCATATTGGGAAGCAGGGCCGTATTGAAGTTCAAAGCATTTGCGAAAATTACTAACGTAATATTCGGGGTTTTGCAAAAAATGCTTGGAGGTGCCGGATTGTCCCGTGCCACTGCTTTCAAAAACTAACGCATCGGGAGGTTCATAGCAGGTTACCCGGTAATGCTTGAAAAAATCGATGGGCAGAAAAGGGATATCCGTTAATTGACAGTGTTGCGGATTGCCGTTTACAGACAGCCATTTGGCAAATATGGGATTTTGCTGACGCTGGTAATGGAAGATTTCTAATGCCAAAGTAGTAAATTTGACATCAACTGTGTTCCAGACCCTGTTAAAAATATCCGTCATTGCTTGTGTGGTGCTGTTTGCCTGCAGGCCCGACAAAAATAAGTTCTCTGAGGTGCCTTTTTTGCAAATTAAAGGCGCATATATTTATAATAATGGATTTGATAAAGACAGTTTCATTGAGTTGGTGATGCATTACCGCGATGGTGATGGCGATATTGGCCTGGAACCCGGTGATACAGCACCTCCCTTTAATTATGGGGGTGTGGCATTCTATAATTTAAAGATCTGGATGTGGGAGAAGGTAAACGGCCAATGGACTAAACCCATCAATTTACTTGCAAATCCACCGGATACCCTCAATTTTCATGAACGCATTCCGCGTATTACGCCTTCAGGAAGGGCAAAATGGATTGAAGGTGACCTCAGCGTGAAAATTCCCGCAGAGCCCTTCGGACTTAAACCTGATACGGTAAAATTGCAGGTGATGCTCATGGACAGGAAGCTTCAAAGCAGTGGATGGCTGGAAACGGAAGAATTATTACTAAAGCATTAGTAGAGTAGCTGCAATTCAATTATTTTCGCATCTCCTTTACCTTTGGCACAAGGTTTGGAATGTATATAACATGAGAACACTATTTTTCATATGCTCGTTTTTAGTATTGGCACCATTGGCAGCCCAAAAAACGGGTTTTATAGACAGTGATCTGATTCTGGGCAAAATGCCTGAATACAAATCGGCACAAAAACAGCTTGATGATTTTGCCGCCAAATGGCAACAGGATGCTGCAGAAATGCAGCAAAAACTGGATCAGATGTACAAGGATTATAAGGCAGAAGAAGTTTTGTTAACTTCAGATCAGAAGAGAAAAAGGGAGGAAGCCATCGTGAGCAAGGAAAAGGAACTTTTCCAGTTTCGCGAAGATAAATTTGGCCAGACCGGAGAACTTTTCAAAAAGCGCGAGGAACTGGTAAAACCTGTTCAGGATAAGGTATATGATGCGGTGCAAAAAGTAGCCAAAAAAGAAGGCTTGGATTTTATCTTTGATAAAGCCGGTGGAGCACTGATGATGTATGCCAACGCCAAATATGACAAAACCTTTGAGGTGATGGAAGAACTGGGAATCCCTGCGGATGCCCCGGGTACCACACCCGGTAATTCCGGAAAATAACAACAACACTATATGAAAAAAATTCTCTCATTGCTGGCAGTTGCAACACTTTTTATCGGTGCTGCGAGTGCACAAAAAATTGCTTATCTCAACATGCAGACTGTATTGGATACGTTGCCTGAAACAGACAGTGTACGCGAACAACTCTACAAATATGCCGGTAAATTGCAACAGGATCTGACAGAGCTTGCCGGTGAAATTGATAAAGCAAAGGCCAATTACGATGCCATTAGTGCAGACCCTGCTACCTCTCAGGTTCGTAAAGAACTGCTGGCCAAGCGCTATCAGACCCTGGTAGAAGAATATCAGCGTACAGAGCAGGACGCTCAAAAGCAGTTGATGGACAAAGAAAAAGAAAAAATGCAGCCTGTGTATGACATGATCAAAAAGGCATCCGGTGAAGTATCCAAGTCCAAAGGATATACGCTCGTGTTGAATAATACTGCAGGCATGGTGTTGTACAATCTGAATGATGCTGATGATATCACAGCGGCTGTGATTAAGTACATGCTGTCAAAAACCCCTACCCCTAAGCCTGCTGCAGGTAAGCCAGCCGGTCAAAAATAAATTATTGGTAACTTATATAAAAAGTCCTGATATCTGTATCAGGACTTTTTTATTTGCCCTTCCACGCCTTGTTTTGCATTTGTGGAGCAGAAAGCAGCACCCATCGGTGTTTTTGATTCCGGATACGGTGGATTGACCGTATTGAAGGAACTGGAAAAAGCGATGCCCGGATATGATTATTTATACCTGGGTGATAATGCCCGTGCGCCTTACGGTACCCGCTCCTT
>JBEDNI010000017.1:0-15216 GCA_041170685.1 Bacteroidota bacterium
GCCCTGGACGCACTGGGCAAATAAAGAGGTTGTTGTAAAAAGTATATTAACTAAGACCAGGAATATTAATTTGCTGTGATTCATAGCATTTAATTGTATCGAGCAAATATAATTGAGTTTGCCATGGGCGAGTGCTATGTACAAATCACTCTGATGTGTTTTACTCCACCGTCACACTCTTTGCCAGATTCCTGGGCTGGTCGACGTTGCAGCCGCGCATTACGGCTATGTGGTAGCTCAGCAACTGTAGTGGGATGGTGTTAATAAGCGGACTCAGGCTTTCTTCGGTTTCCGGAACCTCAATCACGTGGTCGGCCAGGTCATTCAGTCCGTTATTGCCTTCCGAAACGATGGCGATGATTTTGCCTTTGCGGGCTTTTACTTCCTGTATGTTGCTCACCACTTTCTCGTAATGTGCGCTGTTGGTGGCAATCACCACCACGGGCATATTTTCATCAATCAGGGCTATGGGACCGTGCTTCATTTCGGCGGCAGGGTAACCTTCTGCATGGATATAACTTATTTCTTTCAGTTTCAACGCGCCTTCCAGGGCAACCGGGAAATTATAGCCACGTCCCAGGTACAGGAAATTCTGGGCATCTTTATACATTTCACTCAGCTTCACAATTTCATCATTCAGCTTCAGCGCTTTCTCTACCTTGGCAGGAATACTCTCCAGCTCGTACATCAGCGCCCTAAGCTGTTCGCCGGTGAGTGCACCGCGCAATTTGCCCATGGCCATGGCAATGAGAGCAAGTACCGTTACCTGTGCGGTGAATGCCTTGGTACTGGCCACCCCAATTTCAGGTCCCGCATGGGTGTAAGCACCGGCATGGCTCATGCGGGGAATACTGCTGCCCACTACGTTGCATACCCCAAACACGGTAGCGCCTTTGTTTTTAGCCAACTCCATGGCGGCCAATGTGTCGGCGGTTTCACCGCTCTGGGAAATGGCCAGAATCAGGTCATCGCCATAAATAACAGGGTTGCGGTAGCGGAATTCGCTGGCGTATTCCACTTCCACGGGGATACGGGCAAATTCCTCAAACAGGTATTCAGCCACCAGTCCGGCGTGCCAGCTGGTTCCGCAGCCAATCAGAATCAGGCGGTTGATGTTTTTGAGTTTTTCCTCATAATCGCGGATGCTGCGCATGATTATTTCAGCGCTCATGGGGTCTATACGGCCCCTGAAACTATCCAGAATGCTTTTGGGTTGTTCGTATATCTCCTTGAGCATGAAATGCGGATATCCGCCTTTCTCCAGCTGCTCCAGGTTCATTTCCAATTCATGGATATAGGGTGTCTGTATTTCGTTGTCGATGGTTTTGATGGTGAGCTCATCATTCTCAATGATGGCGATTTCACCATCATTCATGTAAATCACCTGCCGGGTGTATTCAACAATGGGTGTGGCATCGGAGGCCATGAAAAACTCGCCGCGTTCCTTACCGATTCCCACCACCAGCGGGCTGCCTTTGCGGGCGGCAATCAGATGTTCGGGGTGGTTTTTGCTGAGAATGACGATGGCATAGGCGCCCACAACCTGTTTTAGGGCCACGCGGACAGCTTCATGCAGATTCAGTCCTGCGTTTTGCATGATATCCTCAATCAGGTGAATGAGCACCTCTGTATCGGTATCGCTGCTGAAGGTGTGACCACGGCGAATTAGACCTTCCTTAATGGTGGCGTAGTTTTCAATAATGCCATTGTGTATAACAGCCAAATCTCCGCTTTGGCTTAGGTGGGGATGGGCATTCACATCGTTGGGAACGCCGTGAGTGGCCCAGCGGGTATGTCCCATGCCTATACTCCCCTTGGTATATTCGCTTTCGGCGGCTTTTTCCAGGTCTGCCACCTTGCCTTTTTGTTTGTAAACGCGCAAATCACCGTTTAGCAGGGCTACGCCTGCACTGTCATAACCACGGTATTCCAGGCGTTTAAGGCCTTTGATAATAATGGGGTAGGCCTCGCGATGGCCGATGTATGCTACTATTCCGCACATAAGTGAAATGCAAAGTTATACAAGGTATACCACAATCAAGGCACGAGCCCCCAAGGTGTATAGGAATAAAGACAGGGATTGCCTGCTTTGCCCTCATAGCCCCCATAGCGGCGGGTTTAAACGCGCCGCTATGGGGGCTATGAGGGTTATCCCATAAAAAAACCCGGACTAGCCGGGTTTTTACATATCCTGAAGCGTTTTTATTTCACTTTAAAGGCCTTTTTTACCGCATCAACCGCATTGAGTTCCTCCCAGGGGAACAACTTCACCTTCACAGTTTTTTCGTTGTCCTTGCCTTTGTTAAAGGTCTTGGTAATCGTTTCTGTTTTGCGACCCATGTGTCCGTATGCTGCGGTTTCAAAGTAAATGGGGGTGCGCAGGTTAAAGCGGGTTTCAATGTTGTAGGGGCGAAGGCTGAATTCCTTCATTTTAAGAATGGTGGCGGCAATTTCTCCGTCAGTCATTTTAACTTTAGAAGTACCATAGGTATCTACAAACAAACCCACAGGATCAGCTACGCCAATGGCGTATGATACCTGAACCAGTACCTGATCGCAAACACCTGCAGCCACCAGATTTTTGGCAATATGGCGGGTTGCATAAGCCGCAGAGCGGTCTACCTTGCTGGGGTCTTTGCCGCTGAATGCACCACCACCGTGAGCACCCTTACCGCCGTAGGTATCTACAATGATTTTACGGCCTGTGAGACCTGTATCTCCGTGTGGGCCCCCAATTACGAATTTCCCGGTGGGGTTTACATGGTATTTAATATCCTTGCCGAAGAGTGCCTGCACACGCTTGGGAAGACGTTTGATTACGCGGGGAACGAGAATATTGCGTACATCGGCGTCGATGGCTTTCAGCATTTCATCGTCAGCCTTTTTAACATCGGCTGCTTTGTTTGATTTGGGCTTAATCCAGTCATCGTGCTGTGTAGAAAGTACGATGGTATCAATGCGCAGGGGTTTATGGTCGTCGCTGTATTCAATGGTTACCTGGCTTTTAGCATCGGGGCGCAGGTATTTTATTTTTTTGCCTTCGCGACGCAGTTCAGCAAGTTCTTCCAGCAACAGGTGTGCGATGTGAATGGCCAATGGCATGTATTCATCGGTTTCTTTGCAGGCGAAACCAAACATCATACCCTGGTCTCCGGCACCCTGATCCTGCTTGCTTTTGCGGTCCACACCCTGATTGATGTCGGGGCTTTGTTCGTGGATGGCACTGAGAATGCCACAGCTGTTGGCATCGAACATGTACTCACTTTTGGTATATCCGATTTTTGCAATCGCTTCGCGGGCAATCTGCTGCACATCCAGCACAGATTTAGATTTTACTTCACCTGCCAATACTACCTGTCCGGTTGTTACAAGGGTTTCGCAGGCCACTTTGCTGTCTGCATCATAAGCCAGAAAGTTATCAATAAGCGCATCTGAAATCTGGTCGGCTACCTTATCCGGATGGCCCTCTGAAACAGATTCTGAAGTGAAAAAATACGGCATGTTTAGTTCTTAATTTAGTGCCGCAAATATAAGCACAACGTTTTATTCCTTGTCAGGGTTTTTAGATAGTATAAAATCGGCCCAAAGAAGTTTGTGGTCGCCGGGAATTTCTGCTGAACTCCGGTAATTGTTGAATGTAATGCCCCCGGAGGATAAGATATAATCAATTCTAAAGCTGGGGAATGGTCCCAGGTAGGTGCGTTCCAGTCCGCTGCCGGCCTCGCAGAATGCATCTTTCATGCCATTGGCCACCGTATGGTATGAATAACTATGGGGTACATCATTGAAATCACCGCAAACGAGTACATTTTTTACCACACTGGTATGGATGTGCCCGGAGAGTGCATCGGCTTGTTCCGCCCTTTTACCATATGCATCCCGCATTCGCTGCAGCAGGCCTTTGCCCTGTTCAATGTTTGAAGTATTATCCAATTCAGTTCCGTTCACAAAATCGTAATCTGTTTTGCGGAAACGAATGGATTGTAAATGCACATTGTACACCCTTAGGATTTCTTCTCCGGCCTGTAAGTCGGCATAAACCGCCATATTGCCGGTAGTGCCCGGAAAATCCACACGACCTTTTCCGAGTATAGGAAATTTGCTGAGGATAAGCATTCCATAGTTGCGCTCAGGCACGAGCTTAAAAAGCTGCATATAAGGGTAGCCGGTTTTGGCTTTCAACTGCTCGGCCATTTTATGGATGTTTTTGCGGGCATACACTTCCTGCAGGCAAACAATGTCCGCATTTTTAGCTACTAGCACATCGGCAACAGTGTCAAAAAACCACCGGTTTTGATAGGCGCCAAAGAGTTGTGCATTCACACTGCACACTTTGATGGCTTTTGAAGGGGTATTAGCAGCATTGTTATTGCTAAACTGAACATATTTACCCAGCTGAAAAAAACATAAAATGGCCATTCCCAGCGGAAAAATGAGTTTTAGGCGGAGCTGAATCCACCAGTAGATAAGCCATAGCAAGTTTAGCAGAAAAAGGATTGGGAAAGCGAGTCCCAATAGTTGAAACCAGGAAGATAAAGATGGGTGCAGGTGAGGTGCCAGCAAGGACGCACCCAATAGCAGCCCTGTAATCAAGGTGGCCGGGAATACCAGCAAATTCAATATCCGCAAAACCATTTTCATTCCCCTGCTTTGAATAGTTTGTCTTTTTCCTGCGCTGTCAGACTATCATAACCCGTGGCATTGATTTTGTCCAGAATGCGATCGATTTCTTCCTGAGATACCCCCGATTTTGGGTTGCCGGTGCTGCGTGTTTGATTGATGCTGACCCTTGCACTGCGCTTGGGTTTAGATTTTTTATCAGCAAATATATTTCGAAGAAAATGGCCGATAGCATCCACGCCGGGAATGATAAATGTTCCTTTGGTATGCAACATGTAAACTAATCCGAAGGCGGCACCACCCAGGTGGCAGATATATCCACCCTGATTGCCGGGTTTTGAAGCGCCCAGCAAGTCCAGTACCACCCGAAATATCGCAATCCAGACGAGTTCTACCGATAGGATGCCAAACAACATCACCCTGTAGGTGGGAAACATCACAGCAGCGCCTACAATCACAGCGGTTACCCCTCCGGATGCGCCGACCATTCTGGCCGTTTCACCGCCCACTCCCAGCAGATTGTTGAACAGCATAAACAGGAGTGCGCCTGCAATACCTCCGCCTATAAAAAGTCGCCAAATGTGTTTTTTACCGGTCATGTCTTCCAAAATACTCCCTATAAAAAAGAGCCAGAGCATGTTGTAAAAAAGATGGAAAAAACCATCGTGCAGAAATATATAGGTAAAAACAGACCAGGGCTGATACAAAAAGAAATGCCAGTGGGGCATAAACATCAATGCATTTACGGCAGATGGCAAAAAGAGACTGATTAGGGATGTTACAATCCATACCCCGGCGCAAATAATCACCAGGTTTACTACCGCAGGATTGCGGCGGTTCAGGGGGTTGAGGTCAGCACCTAGAAATGTCAATGCCATATTAACGCCAATGCTTGCGATTCCATTTTTTAAACCACACACTAACAGTTAAAAATCCTGCCAATGCACCGCCCAGGTGGGCAAAGTGGGCAAAAGGATCATTTTCCAGGTTGGTAAAGCCAAAAATCAAATCGATGGCAAGAATAATGGGTACCAGGTATTTGGCTTTGATGGGATAGGGGATGAATAGAAATACCATTTCCTCATTGGGATAGAAAAAGGCAAATGCGGCCATGATACCGTAAATGGCACCGCTGGCGCCCAGCATGGGACCATAAGAAACCTGCTTGGTACCCAGTTGGATGCCAAATACAATGTTTTCAGCTTTCCCGTCTAGATTGGGGAAAAATGTTTCTGTGAGCTGGTAAACCTCAATACCCACGCTGATATAGTGCAGTAGCACCGCTCCCAGTCCGCTGATGAAGTATAGGGTAAGAAAACGCCGTGTTCCCAGTTTGTATTCAATGATTCCGCCAAAGGAAATCAGGGCGATCACATTGAACAGAAAGTGGGTAAATCCGCCGTGTGCAAACATGTGTGTGACAAGTTGCCAGGGTCTGAAAGCATCGCTGTCAGGGTAAAAAAGATACAATTGCACCGGGTCAATGTTGATATTGGGAAGGGCAATCTGGGCCATCCCTACCAACCCTATCAGGATAATAAGATTACGAAGGCCGGGTGGAATATGATTTAGCATCAGCGTTTTTGTTTGCGAAACAACTCAAAAAGTAATTCGTCTCCAAATTTAATCCAAACCGGCTTTGCATCGGGTGACCATTGATTTTCATGCACGGAAAATAACCTCACGATAAGCTGTTCCGCCTCCGGTATACTCAGGGCAGTGTCGGAAGCAGCAGCAGCCTGCCTTGCCAGGGATAGAGCCAGACTCTGGTGCCTGCTTAGTTTCATGTCGCCCTGAGTTTGTAAATAATCTTCCAGTATTGCCTCCAGCACCCGGCATTCGCTACCCTTGGTCAGTTCGGCCGGAATGCCGTTAATCATGAGGGTGTTGCCTCCGAAATGGCTTACATCAAACCCAAGAGATTTGAAATCATCGAGCAGATCGAGGGCGGTATGCAGCCATGCCTGATTAAGCTCAATGGTCATCGGAAAAAGTAGTTGCTGACAGTGTCCTGCTTGCTGCTGAAGTCCTCTGAGGAACCCTTCATACAGTACTTTTATGTGTGCCGCGCGCTTATCAATCAGAAACAGGCCCCCATTGATTTTGGCTACCAGGTATCCCGATGAGAGGGAAAAGACGGATTCTACTTTCCATTCTGTCGATGCAGGCAATAAACTTTCATCTTCCGGAACCCCTTTGCTTCCGGTGGTGATGCTCCCGGTTTGGTCAATGGGGCCTAATATCTTTTGCCAATCTTGTTTTTGGGGGCGTGAATAGCCCTCTTCAAAGGGATTATATCGGGTTTGCGTCTGGGGTTGTTGAAATTCCTGAAAACCCTGTTGGCTGCGGTGAATCGGGGCAGAGGAATTTAAAAAATCTTCGAGACCGCCCATACCACCGAATACATCCAGGTCGGGCTGAACCACAAATTGTCCCAAAACCTTTCTCACCGAAGCTTTAATGATATTGTAAATGTGTTTCTCGTCCTCGAATTTCACCTCTGTTTTGGTGGGGTGTACGTTCACATCCACCTTGGCGGGATCCACATGCATAAACAGGCAAAAGAGCGGGTAGCTTCCTTCTTCAGTAAGTCCATCATAGGCGGCCTGAATGGCGTGCTGAAAATAAGGACTTCGGATAAATCTTCCGTTCACATACAGGTACTGCTCACCCCGGGTTTTCCGCACACTGCCCGGTGAGCCAACATACCCTGTTAACTGCACCAGTTCGGTATCTTCATTTAATGCCAGCAGGTCATCGGTTTTTTTGCCTGCAAGCACGTCGGCTATGCGTTGCCTGAGTGTGGCAGGTTTCAGGTCATAGACTTCTGCACCCTGATTAAACATACTGAAAGCAATCTGCGGGTGGGCCAGGGCCTGACGTTGAAATTCTTCCAGTATGTGGCGTGTTTCAACGGATATTGATTTTAGAAAATTACGGCGTGCCGGGATATTGTAAAACAAGTTGCGAACTGCTATGGAAGTGCCAACGGGTGCGGCTGTCAGGGATTGTTCCAGTACTGTACTGCCTTCAATGCGTATAAATACGGCGGCATCATCCTGCTCACGGCGGGTTTTCATCTCTACCTGCGCTACAGCTGCGATACTGGCCAGGGCTTCACCACGAAAACCATAAGTATTCAGTGAAAACAGATCCTGTGCCCGGCTGATTTTGCTGGTGGCATGCCTTTCCCAGCACATGCGGGCATCGGTTTCGCTCATGCCTCGGCCGTTGTCTATCACCTGAATGAGGGTAGAGCCCCCGTCTTTGATGAGCAGACGTATTTCTGTAGCCCCGGCATCCAGACAATTCTCGAGGAGCTCCTTTACCGCACTGGCAGGGCGTTGTACCACCTCACCTGCGGCAATCTGGTTGGCTACTGAATCCGGTAATAATTTGATTACGTCTGACAAGAACTTCAAATATAATACCCGCTTCCCGTTTGCTTATAACATCTTGTTAACCACCCGCTGTGGATTATTTCCTAAAAACCGCCGCGCACCATTCATCCAGTTGGGTGTTGGAGATCAGGGTAGCCCCCATCCCTTCAAAATATTGATTTAGCAGGGGTAAATCCTGTCCGTAAAATCCGGAGACAAATAGCATTCCACCGGCTTTGAGTACTCTGAGGTAGGCCTTTCCATCGGTCATCAATACATTTAGGTGGATATTGGCCAGCACAATATCAAAGCAGTTGTCATCCATGGGTTTGAGTAATCCGGCGTCGCCATATTCTGCTTCGAATACTTTGCATTGATTGGAGGCGGCGTTGTCCATGGCATTTTCCACAGCCCAGGGTTCATTATCTATGCCATGCACACGGGTGGCCCCCATTTTTTCTGCGAGAATTCCTAAAACACCGGTTCCACAGCCCATATCCAATGTTTCGGCCTGTTTAAAAAGTTCGCTTTGCTGAAGCATCAGAGAAATCATCATCTGGGTGGTACGATGGTGGCCGGTTCCAAAACTCATGCGGGGCTCAATGGTAATGCTATATCGGGTTTGTGGCCCTTCAGGGTGAAATGGTGCACGGATATGCACGGTATCATCTACGGTGATGGGGTCAAAAAACTGTTTCTCCCATTCCTCATTCCAGTTTTGTTTTTCAATAAAAGCTGTTTCTACAGGCCTGCTGCAGAAGGGCGAAATGGTTTCGCAGATTTCAGCCAATAAATTATCATCGATGGCTTCAGCATGGACAAAAGCCATCACATGGTCTTCGTGGGTTTCGAAAGTGTTAAAGGGAAATTCACCTAGCAGGGCAAGCATTATTTCGGTGTTTTGCTGCTTCGGTTCTGCGGCGAAAGCCGTCAAGCGGAGAAAGTTATCCTCTTTCATCGTTTTTTTCGGGCCGATTGCAGGTTGCACTCCTTAAATTGGGCATTGTAGCCAATCAGGAACGGCAGGGAATCAGCCGTGCCTTTGTCGTAAGCGGCTTTCAGGTTGGGCTGGAATTCTCTGGCAAAAAGCGGTATAGTCCGTGTATAGCGTCCGAGCAGTTTTACCTCAAACCCGTTTTCAAGCATAAAAGCGTAAGGCAATCCGCTATCATCCTGCATGAGCCTAACGGTCCGGTTATTGACAAAACTGCGCAGTGTGCTGAACGATTCATAATGCATAAGATAACTGGCGGCCTTAAAAAATGTCATAACCTTGCCGCGTTTGGAGAGCCATTTCATCAGCATGGGTTTTTGTGCCAGCCCGGTGTTGCTCACATCATAGCTGAAATAAATAAGTTCACGAACGTGCTTGTCGCCCTGTAGGGTGTATCCAATTTTGTAGGCGATTCCCTGTCCGTTGAGGCTCATTTCCTTCCCTGCAGTATCCAGATTAAAATGTTGGATGTAGTGGATGTTTGCGTTAAACCTTGCCATGTAAAATAGCACGGTATGTAGGGTTCCGTTTAGCAGCCCTTTGCGGAAATCCACTGCCATACTTTTGGTTCGAAAAAAACCAAGTCGGTGGGGAAAAAAGAGACTATTTGGGAGGTTTTGCAGATATACCATGAGTGCGCTGTCGCTCTGCAGTTCCGGATTAAATACCGTTCCTGTGGGTTCCAGCCCAATCATAATGGTGGTGTCTGCTTTCGGGAAAAAAAGATGGGCGTAGTAAAAATCACCACCGGCAAAAGGATAAAAAAGTGTTTTGGGGTCTGTGGGCTGTTCAAGTCCGACATTTTTAACCCAGTTTTCAATAGGATTTCCGATTCTTTGCTGTAGGGTGGACCATTTTTCTTCGTTGCCGAGGGTGGATTTGGTCCAGGTTGCCGATCTGCGGGTAGCTGCAAATTGATTGGGCATTCCGGCAATAAATTTTGAAAATTCGGTTAGCTGAGAGTCAGCAGGCGAAGAAAGTTTAGCAGAATCTACGGGTGGTTGAGGGGTACCTTTATGTAGCGTGTCGGTTTGCGGAGTTTCCCGGCTGTTGCCGGCGCAGAAAGCCAGCAGAACCAAGATCGGCAGGGTAAAAATGAATCGCATAATTACCCCACAAAGGTAATGTAATATGGGACCAAGTGATTTATCTCACAACCAAAATGGCAGTATGTTGTTAATTTGGCACAGTGAGAATGATAATTATGTTAGTCAGTGCTCTGCTGATTTCTTGTATGCAGGATTCAAAAAAATATACCGTACCCCGTCTGGATATCAAAAGATATGCTGGCGTTTGGTATGAGGTTGCAAGATTTCCGCATCGTTTTGAACGGGATTTGCAAAAAGTAACTGCTAACTATACGCTGCTTGAAAATGGAGAAATCAAAGTCACCAACCGCGGATTGAATAGGAAAGGAAAGTGGAAAGAGGTAAACGGGAAGGCGTTTGTGCCAGATTCTTCGCAGCCGGGTAAATTGAAAGTGCAGTTTTTTTGGCCTTTTCGTGCGCCTTATTGGGTGCATAGAATTGATGAGGATTACCGTTTTGCCTTGGTGGGCGGGCCAGGAAGTGATTACTTATGGGTGCTATGCCGCGAAAAAACCATGCCTGATGATGTCTATGCGGATTACCTGAAAACCGCCACAGAACTGGGCTATGATATTTCTAAACTTGAAAAGGTGCAGCAATAATTAGTTTGTGTGTTTTTCAAAAAACTCCCAGATTGCGGGAAGTTCGCTCCGCCAATAAGTAAAATCGTGCCCTGCCTGTTTGTCGAGATGAAGCTGAACAGCCGATGAACCGCTTTTTTTAGTTTGTAATACTTTGCCGAAATCTTGAGTCTGTGTATAAGGCACTACCCTGTCTTTCATGCCATGGCCCAGATAAACAGGTGTTTTAAGTCTGTCTGCATGGGTCTGCGGATTGTCGGTTTCGGTCCATATTTTCTTGTACAGCGCATAGGGTCCGTAGGTCAGACGCATAAGATTATCGTTTGGCATGGTAGTTTGATTGTAATCACCGCTGAGCGCTGCAGCCGCATGAAACCAATCCGGTTTGCGTTCGCAAAGCAAGGCCACACCGCGGGCTCCTGTACTTAGGCCCAAAACAATATTTTTCATTGTGAATAAACCGTAGGATTTTTTAAGCGTCTCGAGTGCAGAATCCAGCTGTGTCAAGGTGGGGAATGCGCGAAAATCCTGGCGGGTTTGTGGGTAATAAAGGGTGGCATACACGCTGCGGCCCATTTGGGGAGCTATCACCCTGAATCCCTTTTTGAGCGCGGTTTCGCATACATTGGTACTGTCGCACCATTTGCGGTTGCTGAAATCCCAGCCCGGCAGCAGCAGCAAATCGCCTTTTACTGAAATCCCTTGCTCGGGTACCTGAATGAAGCATTCAAGTCCGTTCACGATTATCGTGGTGTCGTGCAATAATTTGGGTTGAATGGTGTCTGTAATTCGGCTGGTATGGGACTTTGCCTGACAGCCATTCATTAATAGGATTAGTGGCAGTGAGCATATAAAATGCATAAGCGAATGCTTCTTCATTGTGTTAAAATAACGTAGGTGAAAATTCCGGATAGTGATATGGCTGCTGAATTTCAGGGATGTTGCGGTTTTCGCGCACACGGCTGGCCAGCGGTGATATGGTGTGGGCCTTCAACAGTTTGTCATCGCAGGGTTTTACCAGTTCCAGCGCCTGGTCATCGGCTCCAAAAACCCATTTTTGCCAATCTTCAGGTGCAAGAATTAACGGCTGCCGCTTCTTGGTGTTGTGAATTTCAGTAAGCAACGGACCTGATGGGCAGGTCACCACTGCAAACGTACCCAGGGTTTCTCCGGTTTCATGGTTTACCCACCGGGAAGCAATGCCTGCCACCAGAAAGAAATCCTCACCGGCAGGGAATATATAGTAGGGATATTTCTTTTTGTTGAATTCGCGCCATTCATAAAATCCTGCCATTGGAATGAGCATACGGTGGCTTTCGAAGGCATGGTGAAACATGGGTTTTTCATGCAAGGTTTCACCTTTGGCGTTAAGACCGTATTCACGCAGTTCCATTGCTTTTTCGGCAGTTTTTACCCATTCCGGAATCAGTCCCCACTGCATATTTTCCGTATGTAAATGTGTGTTGGCAGCAACAACGGGCATAACAGGGTAGGTGAATGCCGAAATAAAGTAGCCGGGTTCGGGCACCTGCACGGCCTCAGTGAGGTTGAGACGGCTTTGCAGGGCCTCAGCTTTGAAATTGACAGAATACGAGAAACACATATTGGGCTGTTGGTTATCGTGTTTGATAGCTTTTTAGATCTGAACTGGAAATCACGGTTGTCAAATCTACAAAATCCCCGACATTTGCAATGCATGAAAATTGCCCTGATTCGCGAACGCAAATCACCCCCGGACGTGCGTGTAGCACTAACCCCAGTGCAAAGTGCGTCTTTAATGAACCGTTTTCCTCAGGTTACGGTTGTGGCGCAGTCTTCACCTGAGCGCTGTTTTTCTGATGAAGAGTACGAAAGTGCAGGTATAACTGTGCAGGATGATATCTCGGACTGCGATGTGCTGCTGGGGATTAAAGAAATTCCGAGTGAACATTTGATACCCGAAAAAACCTATTTTTTCTTTTCTCATACCATCAAAAAGCAGCCCTACAATCAAGAGATGCTGCAGGATATCATCCGCAAGCGGATACGGCTGGTAGATTACGAAACCCTGAAATGGGAAAATGGGCAGCGGGTGCTGGGTTTCGGACGTTTTGCGGGAATTGTGGGTGCCTACAACGGACTGCTCACTTGGGGTAAAAAAACGGGTTTGTTTTCCCTAAAACCAGCCTGGCAGTGCGAAGATTACCGCGAATTGCTACAGCTGGCCGGTGGGGTAGATATAGGCAATATCAAGATAGTGCTCACCGGCGGCGGGCGCGTGGCCAATGGATCGCTGGATTTTCTGCGAAACCTGCGTATTCGCGAGGTAACGCCCTATCAGTTCATTCACCGCAATTACGATGAGCCCGTATTTGTGCACCTGAATAGCCCTGAGATATACAGACACAAAGACGGAAAACCTTGGGACACCCAGCATTTTTATGCCAATCATAATGAATACGAGAGCAGTTTCCGTGATTTTTTGCCTTATACGGATTTGTTGATGAATGGCATTTTCTGGACTGCCGATTTACCGCCACTGTTTACCAAAGAAGATACATCCGGATCTGATTTTCGTATGAAAGTTATCGCCGATATCAGCTGTGATGTAGAGGGCAGCGTTCCCATCACCTGGAAAGCCACCACCATACAGGATCCTGTTATTGGGTGGAGCCGAAGTGGGCAAAAGCCCTGCGAGCCCTGGACAGAAGACAGTATTGATATTATGGCGGTGAGCAACCTGCCCAACGAGCTGCCTTGCGATGCCAGTGAGGAGTTTGGCGAACACATGCTGCAGTATGTGTTTCCGGAGTTGTTGTCCAAAAACAGCCGAATGATACAGGGTGCTACCATTGCTGATGACGGTGGGCTCACTGCTCCCTATGCCTATCTGCAGGACTATGCGGGCGGTTAGGTCACCGACAAAATTTGAAATACGTTTCCGTTTAGTTCAAACGAATCCCCGCTTTTTTTACCGATCATGGATTTTCCGGCCGGAGACTGTGGCGAAATGATCATAACTTCCGTGTTTTGGATATTGATTTTTCCCATGGGTGCAGCCAGCCAAAACAGTCCGTTATTGGTTTGAACCAATGCGCCAATCCCTGCAATCTCGTGTAGTTTGCCTGACTGAATTTGTGCAAAAACGCCTTGCCACTGCTGTAACATAGCTATCTGCCGGCTGATTTTCTCCAGTTCCTGTTGTGCCATTTCCCGGGATGTTTCGTATTTGTCGCCCATGCTGCTTTTGGTGTCGGCCGCCACAGACTCGCGCAATGAAGCCATGGCATTTATTGCGGATTGCATGCGGGATTTGACTTCCTGCAGGCAATGTTGGTGTATGGAGGATTTGGTGAGGGACATAACTTGCGCAAAGTTAGTGTAAGCGAATGCTTGCGATTTATACCAATGACACATAATTGCTTTACGGAAAATCGCAAAATAACAGACGAGTGTTTGCGATAAACGCAAATACCGATGTTTTACGCAGTGCAACCATTACGCTATTTGCAAAAATTACGAGGTTACAATTTCTAACATGACGAATATCGTAAAGCCCGTATTGCAGTGTGAGGTTATTTCGTATGAATTATTGGTCCAACTATGCTCAACTACACTGCTTTGCTTATTCCTGTTTTTCTGTGCATGGTGGCGCTGGAATGGGGCTTAAGTGTCAGAAGACAAGACAATCGCTACCAGGCCGGAAATACCATACTTAATATGGCCATTGGTGCATTCGATCAGTTTGGCTCATTGTTTTATTTCGGCGCGCTGTATGTATGTCTGCAGTTTTCCTACAATCATTTCAGGATTTATTCGTTGCCTAATAATTGGACACAGTGGGTATATGCATTTTTCGCCATCGACTTTTTATCCTATTGGTATCATCGGCTTTCACATCGCATCAATATTCTCTGGGCCGGTCACATCACCCATCATTCCTCAGAATTATTTAATTTTTCAAACGGATTCCGCACCTCACTGTTTCAGGGTATTAACCGTATTGCCTTCTGGATGTTATTGCCGGTATTCGGTTTTGATCCTTTATTGCTACTGATTTCACTAAAAGTATCAGGTCTGTGGGATTTTCTGGTGCATACCACCTATGTCCCCAAATTGGGCTGGCTGGAGAAAATACTGGTTACGCCTTCTCATCACCGTGTGCACCATGGCAAAAACGATATTTACATAGATAAAAATTATGGATCGGTTTTGATTGTCTGGGATAAAATGTTTGGTACATTTCAGGAAGAAACAGAGGCAGTTCAGTATGGGGTAAAAGCTAATTACACCGACAATAATCCCGTCAATGCCATCACATATCACTATCGATATTTATGGAATGGCATTAAAAGCACCAATGGAATTATCAATAAAATTAAATTGTTGATTATGCCTCCGGAATGGAAACCCAGGCAGCAAGATGATTTTTCACCGCATGCGATTTGGATGGCCAATGCATCAAATTCCTATCAGCGCTATTATGCAATGTGGCAATTGCTATGCTGTGTGCCGGGTTTTGTGGCTATATTGTTTTATAAGGATGTTTTATCGCCCATTGCACTTTTTTATTG
>JBEDNI010000018.1:0-15168 GCA_041170685.1 Bacteroidota bacterium
GTATTGTTTGGCTGAGGCCTGTTTTATTTTATAACTTTGCATTGCTATTAAACTTCCCCGACCATGTTATTGCACAACAGAGTGAACCGGGAGGAGCTGAAGGCACGTATGTTGGCTGATAAGCGGCCTTATACCACCATCTCCTTCTACCGTTATTACCCCATCGAAAATCCACCGGTGTTCAGAGATACCCTTTACTTAACCTTGAAAGAAATTGAAGTAGTAGGCCGGATTTACATTGCTGAAGAAGGAATTAATGCCCAGATTGCGCTTCCATCAGAACGTTTATCAGAATTCAAAGCAGTGTTGGGAGGTATAGATTTTTTACGTGATATCCGACTTAATATCGCCATTGAGGAAACCCAGCTTGGTTTCTATAAGCTGGATGTGAAGTTAAGAAATAAAATTGTGGCAGATGGAATTGAAGATCCGACCTTCAAACCTGAAGCAACCGGCAATTACCTGGAGGCAGACGACTGGAATGCGATGTTGGCAGACCCTCATACGGTGGTGATTGACATGCGGAATCACTATGAGAGCGAGGTTGGCCGTTTTGAAAATGCCAGATGCCCTCAGTCTGATACATTCAGAGAAGAATTACAGGGTGTGATTGATGAATTTCAGCAGGAAAAAGAAAAACGGATTTTAATGTATTGCACGGGTGGTATTCGTTGTGAAAAAGCCAGTGCCTGGATGAAACACAATGGATTTAATGAGGTTTATCACTTAAAGGGAGGAATCATTCATTATGTAAATCAGGTAAAAGACAAGGGACTGGAAAATAAATTTCATGGTGTGAATTTTGTGTTTGATCAGCGCTTGCACGAGCGTGTGAGTGAAGAAATAATTGCCTGCTGTCATCAGTGTGGTGAACCGGCAGATACCCATGTTAACTGCGCCAATACAGGCTGTCACATTTTATTTATTCAGTGTAACCAATGCGCGGAGAAGTATGATGGCTGTTGCAGTGATGTGTGCAGTTCTGTGATAAAATTGCCAATGCAGGAGCAGATTGCCTGGCGGAAAAACAGACCTAAGCCGGCCATTTTCTCAAAAGGAAGATTTCAGATACCACAATAAGATGTTCGCTGAAACGTTTATTTTATTGCACAATGTTGACAATGTGGACAAAGATACGGGTGCTTGTAGCCCAAATAACCCTTCAGGTGAATTTATATTCGCAGCCAAAATTTCGGCACATCTTTTGATTTCGAGACAGAGACACATGACAGAATCACGCAATTTTACAAAGGCATTACTGCCCATATTCATATTTTTAGGTTTCGGCTTTCATACATTGAAGGCACAGGAGTGGGGAACTGACCTAAGAAGTCCGGACACCGCATCTGACACCACAGCCATAGATTCAACGGCTTCTGCCGGTGGGGGGTGGGGAGAACCGGAGGGAACGCCCGATGTTCAGGTAAAGCCGCGCGTGCCCTACAAGCGCTTTATACCTCCTTTTGATTCACTACGGGAGATTATTTATTATTCCGGAGTAATTGAAGATGAAAATTGTGAAACCTGCGGCGCCGACAGCCTGTATTGGCGAACCATCAATTTTTTAAACCGAAAATTCGGCAAAGAAAAAATGAAGGATAAAACATGGGTTCTGGAAAATGTGGTAGGAAATAAAATTGTAATGAAGATAACTGTGCCCATGATGGTGCAGACCAACTCCTATAACAAGCGGCAGTCAGGAGTCATGGAATATCGCATGGCCATTCGCTTTCAGGAAAGCCGATTCAAATATCAATTTGGTAATTTTGTACACATCGAGGTGGAGCGTGGTGCAGAGGCCCGCATGATCCGCACCTATCACGAATACTACATGCGAGTGAAGAAGGGGTATCAAAACACCGATATCTATCTGCTGGCGGCAGACCGCGATGTGAAGGAGTTTGTTGAAGGATTAAAGCGCGCCCTTCGTGGACCTTATCAACCGGACGAGGAAGACTGGTAGAATTTACACGGTTGTGCTATATCCTCTTGCTGATTTGAAAGATAATTTTCAGGTCAGTTAAAAAAGTTTGGGGATAACTTGTTTTCGCAAATATTTTTGGCTATTTTTGCAACCCCAAAAATAAAAGGAAACGCACAACGTGAATCCGTTAAGTACTTACAAAACTGTATCGGCCAACAAGGCTACCGTCAACAAACGTTGGTTTGTTGTGGACGCTGATGGCCAGAACCTGGGCCGTATCGCATCAAGGATTGCCTTTGTATTGCGCGGCAAAAACAAACCCGATTTTACACCGCACGTTGACTGCGGAGACAATGTAATCGTTATCAACGCCGAGAAAATTCAGCTTTCGGGCAACAAGATGGGCAACAAAGAATATCTGCGCCACACCGGTTTTCCCGGCGGTCAGCGTTCTACACTTGCCAAAAATGTTAGGCCTGTGAAACTGATTGAAATGGCAGTTAAGGGAATGCTCCCCAAGAATCGTCTCGCCAGCAGGTTGTTTACCAACCTGTATGTATACGAAGGCACCGAGCATCCTCATGAAGCACAAAAACCTGAAAATCTGAAATTCGAAATCTGAGCCAACCTATGCAAAATACCTCAGGAAGAAGAAAAGCCGCGGTAGCCCGCGTTTATCTCAAAGAAGGAAACGGTAAAATTACCATCAATCACCGCGAGTTCGAAACATATTTTCCGTTGCCTTGGCACCGGACTTCTATATCCAGCCCGCTGTCGGTTACTGATAATGACGGAAAGTTTGATATCAATGTGAATGTACGTGGTGGTGGCATCAGCGGACAGGCGGAAGCCATCCGTCTGGGTATTGCCAAAGCACTTACCGATTTGAACGCCGAATTCAAGCCCGCCCTCAGAGCTGCAGGTTTTATGACCCGCGACTCCCGCGTTGTTGAACGTAAGAAAAGCGGTCAGAAAAAAGCCCGTAAACGTTTCCAATTCTCTAAGCGTTAATACAAGAACATGGCCTATACCCAACAAGATCTTCTGGATGCCGGTGTACACTTCGGTCACCTAACCCGCAAGTGGAATCCCAAAATGGCTCCCTATATTTTTATGGAGCAAAACGGTATCCATATCATTGATTTGAAGAAAACCGAAGCCAAACTGGAAGAAGCCAAAGCCGCCATTCGCAATATTGCTAAGTCGGGTCGCAGAATTCTGTTTGTAGCCACCAAAAAGCAAGCTCAGGAAATCGTTGCTGAACATGCAAAGCGTGCCAACATGCCTTACGTTACCGAGCGCTGGCTGGGAGGTATGCTCACCAACTTCCAGACTGTGCGTCGCAGCATTAAGCGTATGCAAAATATTGATAAAATGGCAACTGACGGCACTTTCGAACGCATCAACAAAAAGGAGCGTTTGATGCTTGATCGTGAAAAAGCCAAGTTGTCAAGAATGCTGGGGGGGATTGAGGATATGAGCAAATTGCCCGGTGCAATTCTGATGATTGACGTCAAGCGTGAGCACATTGCTGTGGCTGAAAGTCACCGCCTGGGCATCCCAAGCTTTGGTCTTGTTGATACCAACTCAGATCCTACCATCGTTGATTTTGCTATTCCGGGCAATGATGATGCTTCAAAAAGCATTAATCTGATTGTTTCTGAACTTGCGGATGCCATCATCGAGGGAATGCAGGAACGTCGCCGCGAGAAGCCGGAAGAAGATGCTCCTGAAAACAAGGAAGCAGTTGCTTCTGAAGCGTAACCTGAGATTTAGATACTAACCACCTATTACTAAAAAAATAAACTAACCATGAGCATTAGTGCAGCTGATGTAAATAAATTGCGCCAGATGACCGGAGCCGGTCTGATGGATTGCAAAAAGGCCCTCACCGAAACTAATGGTGACTTTGAAGCGGCCATGGACTACCTTCGTAAAAAAGGCGCTAAAATTTCAGCCAACAGGGCCGATCGTGAAGCTTCTGAAGGGGCAGTGATTGCTGTAACCTCCGGCGACGCCAAAAAAGGGGTAGCCATCAAATTGACCTGCGAAACAGATTTCGTTGGAAAAAATGAAGCCTTTGTGGCCTTCGCCAAAGAAATTGCTGAAGCTGCTTTAAATTCCGAGCCCGCTTCATTGGAAGACCTCAAAAATTTGAGTATTGGTGGCGGAACCATTGCGGCCCGCTTGTTGGATGAAGTAGCTAAGATTGGTGAAAAAATTGACGTTACTGCCTATGCCCTTGTGAAAGGGGAGAACGTGATTTCTTACATTCATGGTGCTAATCGCATTGGTGTGCTTGTAGAGTTAAATAATGCACCTTCCGAGTCGAACACCGCAGCAGGTAAGGACGTGGCCATGCAGATTGCAGCCATGAATCCTATAGCCGTAGATAAGACAGATGTTTCAGCTGATGTGGTTGCCCGCGAAATGGAAATTGGTCGCGAACAAGCTCGCGCTGAAGGTAAGCCGGAAGCCATTCTGGATAAAATTGCCCAGGGTAAGGTTGACAAGTTCTACAAGGAAAGCACCCTGTTAAATCAGGAATTCGTAAAGGACAACAGCAAATCGGTTGCCAAGATGCTAACAGATGTTGAGCCAGGCTTGACTGTTAAACAATTCAAAAGAATTCAGTTAGGATAATCAGATATCAAAAAAATCCCCCAAATTTGGGGGATTTTTTTTGCACCTATAAAAATACAAACATGAAATATAAACGCGTACTTCTTAAATTAAGTGGTGAAAGCCTGCAGGGAGATCAGCAGTATGGGATTGATCCTAAAATGCTGGAGCAATATGCCCTGGAAGTAAAAAAAGCTGCAGCGCTGGGGGTAGAGATAGCCGTTGTTATCGGTGGCGGAAATATATTCCGTGGACTAAAAGGAGCTCAGGGCGGGGTTGTAGACCGCGCTACCGGTGATTATATGGGTATGCTTGCTACCATGATCAATGCCATGGCTTTGCAGGGTGCATTTGAGAAAGCCGGTTTGGTTACCCGCTTACTGTCAGCCATCAAAATGGAGCAAATTTCAGAGCCGTTCATTCGCAGAAGGGCCATGAGACATCTGGAAAAAGGCAGGGTAGTAATATTTGGTGCCGGAACGGGAAATCCTTATTTTACCACAGATACTGCAGCGTCTTTGAGGGCCGTGGAAATTGAGGCCGATGTGGTTATCAAGGGAACTCGCGTGGATGGTATTTATTCTGCGGATCCGGAAAAAGTACCAAATGCAAAAAAATTTGATAGCATTTCTTTTAAAGATGTGTATGATCTAGGGCTGGAAGTGATGGATCTCACCGCTATTACCTTATGCCAGGAAAATAAAAAACCCATCATAGTTTTTGATATGAACAAACCTGGCAATTTTAGCCGTTTGCTAGGTGGTGAAGCTGTGGGTACTTTGGTACATGGCGAATAATATACCGACAGCGTTTTACGTTGTATGGGTATGAGAAACATTGTTTTTATCTTTTTCTCTTTGTTACTTTTCTGCTGTCAAGGGAACGAGTTTAAAAAAAAGCAGGTAGTTGCAAAAATTCCGTCCATGACGGCCCTGTTGCCTTTAGGTGAAATACCTGATTCACGTGTGCAACTGATAGCCCGTGAGTTGCAACAATTTTATGGGATGAAAGTGATCGTAATGCCCCGGAGTGCAATGCCCGAAGAAGGGAGGCTGAAAGGCACCGTAAGATACAGTGCTCCGGCTATGCTGGCTTGGTTGAAAAGACAGAAACCTGCGAACTGTGATCGCATATTAGGATTAACCCACCTTGATATTTACACCCGGAAAGGGCCTTACCCCCATTGGGGTATATTTGGCCTGGGATACAAGCCTGGCGTGGCTTGTATCGTGTCAGACCATCGGCTTAGGCAGTTTGGCAAACGAACCGATACCTTCCTGACCCTTGTAACTTTGCATGAAATAGGCCACAATCTGGGGTTACCCCATTGTGAAAAGCATCCATCCTGTTTGATGAGCGACGCAAAAGGTACAGCTAAAACCCTGTTTGCAGAAAAAAAATGGCTTTGTGCAAATTGTAAGTCAATGTTAAAACGCCCATAAAAAAAAGCCACCTCACAGGTGGCTTTTCTATACAGATTATTTCCAGTTATGCCAGAGAATCTACGTGCTTTTTCAAGCTGCTCTTAAGATTGCCGGCTTTGTTTTTGTGAATGATGTTCTTTTTGGCCAGCTTGTCGAGCATGCTGAATGCTTTGGATAACAATCCCTCTGCTTCGCCTTTGTTTTCTGCTTTGCGGATTGCTTTTACAACCGTACGGGCAGATTTATGCTGATAGCGGTTTAAATCCCGCTTGGCTTCGTTAGCCCTGATGCGTTTAATTGCTGATTTATGATTTGCCATTTTCCGAAAAAAGGACTGCAAAAATAATTAAAAATATTGGATTTATCAAGAAAGAACGAAAAATTATCCATTTTCCGGGGCCAGGCGCACAATCAGCCCATCTAATTGTGAATTCATGTGAATTTGACAGCCCAATCGGCTGTTGTTTTTAACAAAGAATGCCTGATCCAGCATGGCCAGTTCATCTTCTGAGGGTTCAGGCAGCGGGTGGTCGCTTTCTACATATACCTGACAGGTTGCACACATCGCCATACCTCCGCATTCACCTTTTACCGGAAGATCGTGCAGTTTGCACACCTCCATCAGGTTTAAATTCATATCGGTAGGTGCGGTGATGTTATGCAGAAAACCATCGCGGTCTGTAATGCTGATATGGATATCGTGATTCAACAACGTGCAAAATTAAAGAATCCTATGACAGATGTGCTGTGCAATTGTTTAAAACAACTCTGTAATGACTATCCAAGGGGTGTTTGGTTAAAACATATAAACAAACATTGTTGTGCTCAAAATCATCCATCAGATGCAGCGGGTGATTGGTAAGCAGGCATAAAAAACTGCGCATGGCTCTGCCGTGCATACAAACCAGGGCAGGTTTATCTGAAATGTGCGATTCAATGGTTTTTAAACCCTGTTTTTGGCGTTCGAATAGAGCAGCGGGCGTTTCGCCCCCTTCCACAGCTGTGTGCAGGTTGCCGTTTCTCCAAGATGCAACAATGTCATGAAATTGGGCAGAACTTTCCGGGGTAGGCATCATGCCCTCCATCATGCCCCAGTTGATTTCATCCAGTTCAGGAATGATTCGGGGTGTAATGCTGTTATTTTGGGTAAACGGAGCCACTGTTTGATGGGTCCTTTTGAGCCGACTTACAAAAATGGGTTCAAAGCATAGATGGGTGTAGGCCTCATAAAACTGCTGTGCCTGAAGTCTGCCGGTCTCATTGAGATCGGTATCCACTCCGCATCCCTGAACAATGCCCATTTTATTAAAATCGGTCTGTCCGTGCCGGATTAAATAAATTGTTTTTGTGGCTTCAGAAGCTGAATTTTGCAGCAGATTGGACTCCATTTTTTTTGACTCCGCGAATATAACCATAGAGGCGTTAAACGAGCGTTGTAATAATACGTTGAATACCGCTTTGGGTATTGTTTTTACTGAAATTGGTCCTGATTATCTGTGCGCCTCCATGCCGGTAGATGAGAGAACCATACAACCTTTGGGAATGTTAAATGGCGGCGCTTCCTTATCCTTGATAGAAATCCTTGGGAGCATGGCAGGAAACCTTTGTCTTGATCGCAACAAATGGGTGGCATTCGGTCAGTCGGTAAACTGCAACCATATAAAACCGGCCTTCAAAGGTGAGATGGTTACAGGAAAAGCCACAATGGTTCATGCAGGCAGAACATCGCAGGTGTGGGATGTCAGCATTTATAATCAAAAAGGTACAAGAATTTGCAAGGGCTCCATTACCCTGGCTGTGGTGCCGGTGAAAATTTCATGAATCGGGGTTTTGCTATATGGCGCCCGCCCGGTGGCAGCCCGCAGGGATTGGCTGGCCGGTTTGAGGAATCTACAATCACAGATATTGACTTACAGCATGGGTTTATCTTCAAGCCATGGTCAGCGGAAAAACCATGTTATTTCATCTACGGTGAGCGGGTTTTTCAGGAGGCATTACTCAGAGAATGGACGGAATACCCTGATTTCAAAAAGGAGATAACACAGCATGGTATGATGGACCTTGAAGTATGGAGGGGTTATATTCAATCTATACAACATGAAATTGCACAAGGGGTAGTTCAAAAAGTGGTTGCCTCAAGAACCCAAATGGCTGATACCCGGGTTGGATTATTTGATGCATTTTTAGCAGCTTGTGCCCGTTACCCGGATGCTTTTGTGAGTATTGTATACCACGAGCAATATGGTGTTTGGCTGGGTGCCACCCCTGAAATTCTGGTGCAGCCCTTAGGAGATGAATGGAAAACAGTATCCATGGCCGGCACTTTGCTTGACGATGTTACCGGCTGGACGGGAAAGGAAATTGAGGAGAATACTGTAACGCAGCAGCATATGGAAGATGTGCTTCGACGGGTGGGTGCGCAAATCATCAAATCGGGCAAAGCAGATGCAGTAAGGGCAGGGGCATTAAGGCATCTTGTCAGATCCTATCATTTCTCCTTGTCTGCCCACGAAATTCAATCTCTGATATCACAGCTGCATCCTACTCCGGCTGTGGCGGGTTACCACAGGGAAAAGGCATTGTCTATTATTGATACACATGAATCTGATGGCCGTGGATTGTTTGCCGGCTACCTGGGTTATTACGAAAATACCAAACCCCATTTGTGGGTAAACCTTCGCTGCTGTCAGTGGTATGGTTCAAAAGCCATTTTGCATGCCGGTGCCGGAATTAATGCCATGAGCAATGCAGATGGAGAGTGGGCTGAAACCGAGGCCAAAATGGTAACCATCGGTTGCTGCTTATAACCACGATTTATTTTTCTGTCGGAGGTGGTGGGGTAGGCCGCGGGCCGGGAGACGGTCGCATTTCACCCTGGCCAAGATCCCAGTTTTTTAAATCATTTCGCATCCAGGTGCCTCTGCGGTTTCGTTTGTAAACATCATAATCCCCGCTGGGGATATAGTAGTAAGGATCATCTTTTGCCTCCGGGAATGAGGGTACCAGTTTATCGGCGATAATGATTTGTTTTTCGGGTTCATAATAAAATGACAGTTTCACATCATTATGACATTCCATAATGACCCTGCATTCTGCACTTGGGTCGTTTTCTCCTTGTCTGAAAGCCGGATAGCCGAACACGGGTGCTGTTTTTGATAGCCACAACACCTCCATTACAGCTTTATTGCTGTGTATGGTATTGCCATCGAAACCGAACAACAGGTATCGGGTTTTGCCTCCTTTTTTAAATGGAATCAGCTTGTAATACAAGGCACCCGGCCAAGTAGCTGGGTCCAGCTCCTCATCTGCTATATCCTTGCTCTGCCATGCTGTAGTATCCAGCAATGGATAGGTTTCAATGGTTTTTTTTCGGCGCGTTTGAAGGTAGCCAAAATGCTTAAAGCTGCCATCTGATAGTATCAGGTTCCAGGTATAAATTCTGACTTTTTTATCCGGAGACAGTAGAATGGATATGGTTTTGGATGTAAGCGAATCCCATGCATATTCGAAGCTTTCGGGCAAGGCAAGCAGTGAGTCTAGTGAACGGTATACCTGCCAGGCGGCTGCTGTACGTTCCTCATCTGTCTTGGCCGCGATGAAATTTGGTGCAATTTCTTTAAGGCGATTTTCTCCTGCTGCCAATAGCTTTATGGCTGCACTGTCTTTATGGCCGGCAGTTAACGCACTTCCTGTAAAAAATACAATAAGGAGAGATAACCGTATACACATCTCATTCAAATAAACGAAATAAGGCAACACTTTATTGGATGCCATCGTCAGAAGGGTTAGCAACGTTCAATAACCATGGCGCTTGCACCGCCGCCGCCGTTGCATATGCCGGCACCACCCCACCGTGCATTGTTCTGATGCAGCACATGTACCAGGGTAACCAGTATACGCGCTCCTGAGGCCCCCAGTGGGTGGCCGAGTGACACGGCACCACCATTAACATTCACTTTATCGGGATTCAATCCCAAGATTTTGTTATTGGCAAGACCTACCACCGCAAATGCTTCATTCAGTTCAACAAAATCCAGATCAGACACCGACACACCGGCGCGCTGTGCAGCAATGGGTAATGCCTTGCTTGGGGTGGTAGTAAACCATTCCGGCGCCTGTTCTGCATCGGCAAATCCTGCAATTCTGGCCAGGGGCTTCAAGCCCAGTTCACGGAGTTTTTTTCCGCTAACCAATACCAACGCAGCGGCACCGTCATTCATGGTGCTGGCATTGGCTGCAGTGATGGTGCCATCTTTGGCGAACACCGCTTTTAATGCCGGAATTTTATCAAAATTAACGTTTTTATATTCTTCATCCTCGGCAAATTCGACATCCCCTTTACGCGTGCTGATGGTGACGGGGGTAACTTCCGCTGTAAATCTGCCCGAAGCCCATGCAGCGGCCGATTTTTTGTAGCTTCCGATGGCAAATTCATCCTGATCTTCTCGGCTAAACTGATATTCTTTGGCGCACAACTCGGCGCAGGTTCCCATCACTGTATTATTGTAAACGTCAGTCAGGCCGTCGTGCTGAAGCCCGTCAAGCATGGTAATGTTTCCATACTTCGTGCCTGTTCTGCTGTTGGTAAGGTAATGGGGTACCATACTCATGTTTTCCATTCCGCCGGCTACAACCACATCGTTGTGGCCCAACATGATGCTCTGTGCAGCCATGGCTACTGATTTCATGCCACTTGCACATACTTTATTAATCGTAGTTGCAGGAACATGATCCGGAATGCCCGCAAATTTAGCGGCCTGCCGGGCAGGTGCCTGCCCCACACCGGACTGCAATACACAACCCATAAAAACCTCTTGCACGGCATCTGGTGATACGCCACTTTTCTTGAGCGCGGCCTGTATGGCAGCAGCACCTAGCTTGGGTGCACTTACGGTGGATAAGGTTCCATTAAAACTGCCCATGGCTGTGCGCATGGCCCCTACGATGTAAACTTCTTCAAACATGATTATTTTGCATGGCAAAGGTAAATCAAATAGCGTTACTCAATGGTCTTTTTCAGCACGTAACGGGTAATAACGATTCCATTTTCGCTACTGGCGCCGTTGCCTGAAGCCCTTGAACCAAAAGTACTATTGCTGCTGATCAATTCCCAGCCATCATTCAGGTATTCTTCCAGTTTCAAAGAAATGGTGACGTCATTAGAGCGGATGTTTTCGAATTTAATGCCAACAAGACTATAGAAATGCCCCAGTTCCTGTTCCTGGATATTTCCCTCTGCGTTGGAAGAGATAAGTCTTGAACGGGCCATTCCGCCACCTACCAAACTTTCTACGGCAGTTAATTGCATAACTTTTACCTTAGCAGTAGCGGGTCTTGCTTGCTTGAAAGATGAAAAAAATAGGGCACCTGATAAAGCAAGTACCACAATGGTGAAGATGGTTATTGTATTTTTCATAAGAGTATTTTGATTTTATCACTTCAAATTTAAGACCAAAATGTCAGGCATTTTTCAAAATGCTGTCTGCTCAGTAGCTTTGCGGTGCCTCATGAAGTATTTGCCACTTTTTCCGCTGGAACTGGTTGTTTTCGAAAGAGAAAAAGTACGGCTGCATATATTTGAACCCCGCTACAGGCAGTTAATCAACGAAGTCATGGAGGACAATTCCACCTTTGGCATGCCGGTGGTCATTAAGGGAAAACTGGAGGGTTCCGGCACGGAACTCGGGCGGGTCGAACTTATCAATACCTGGGCGGGTGGAGAAATGGATATTGAATGTGAGGCACTTTCACGGTTTGAATTGCTTGAATTTCAGCCGGTAGCCACCGGCAAGCTCTATGGAGGCGGATTTGTTCGTGATATTCCATTCACCGATAATGAAGATAAGGATCTGAAGCTTAGAATCTCAGATTTACTGAAGGAGTTGTATACCCACACACAGTTTGAAGGAGGAAAATTCCCCGATCCATGGGCGGATTTTCATACATGGATTCACAAATGCGGGTTATTGCCCGAGCAGGAGATTGAGCTGTCAGCACTTTTGACCATGGCTGAACGGCAGCTTTATGTTATTCATCATTTAAAGAATCTGCTGGCATCCCTCAGCGGACTGAAACAGATGAAGGAGAAAATTCAGTTAAATGGGCATTTTAAAAAAATGTCGAATCCACTATGATTCTTTGCATAGAAACTTCCGGTGCCATTGGCTCAGCCGCGTTGTCAGGACCTGATGGACAATGTGTGGAATTATGCATAGCTACTGCCGCGAATGCCCATGCAGAGCAGATTCCGGAGATGGCCGCCCGGCTGATGGATATAGCTATCGAATGCGGCAACCAAATAGAAGCTGTGGCGGTAAATAAGGGACCCGGTTCCTACACGGGATTGCGCATCGGCAGCAGTCTGGCTAAAGGAATATGCTATGGTCTGGGCGTGCCGCTGATTGCCTGCGATGGTCTGCAGTTGATGGCGAGGAAAGCTGCATCTGCCGGTTTGTCTGGTGATTACTATATATGCATGATGGATGCCCGCCGGGATGAGGTCTTTTATGCTATTTACGGCCCCACCTTTGAACTTTTGGAGCCTCTTTGCAACAAGGTGTTGTCTGAGGGTGTGTGGAGTGATTACAGGGGAAAAGAAGTAGTGTTTTGTGGTAATGCGGTAGAAAAGTTAAAGACACTGATTCCGGTGTTTTCCGATTATCCCATGTTGGATTGTGAACCTGAAGCATCCTGGCTCTGCTCAGATGCTTTTGCACAGCTTAAGCAACAAAAACTGGCAGATCTGGCCTACTTTGAGCCTGATTATGGCAAGGCGTTTTACACAGGCACGATAAGCAAATAATAGGATGAAGGTATTGCTTATTGATAACTACGATTCTTTTACCTGGAATCTGGTGCATTATTTGGTGCTGGCAGGCGCGGACGTAACAGTCAGACAAAATGACCAAATTTCGGCGTCTGATAATTTGCTGTCCGATTATAACGGATTGCTTATCAGTCCGGGTCCATGCACACCTCAAGAGGCGGGCAACCTCATGCCCGTATTGTCTGAGACTATTGGCAAGTTGCCCATTTTGGGAGTCTGTCTTGGTCATCAGGCCCTGGGTATGCATTTTGGCTGCCGTCTGGTTAGGGCTGCAAGCCCGGTGCATGGAAAGTCCAGCACCATCTATCATCAGGGAGAGGGTGTTTTTAACGGATTGAAAAACCCTATGCAGGTTGGCCGTTATCACAGTCTGGTTTTAGAGTCAGTAAAGGTGGATTCGCCTTTGGCGGTCACAGCCCTTTTTGAAGGAGAAATCATGGGAATAAGGCATAAATATTTACCGATTCAGGGGGTGCAGTTTCATCCCGAGAGCGTGCTTACGCCACAGGGTCAGGATTTGATTAACAATTGGGTACAATCACTGTGAAAAGGACAGTTGAATGGCCTTAGCAATTTTTTCAGGAGAATAGCCGCACTCATCATACAGAATATCGTTACTGCCGTGGGTTATAAATGCATCGGGAATACCTAAATGGGTTATTTTCCCTGTGAAACCTTGTTGATACAGGTATTGTGACACGGATTCACCAAAACCGCCTGCAATACATCCGTCTTCTACGGTAATGATTTGGGCATAATGCTGACCTATTTGCGCAAAAAGGTCGCCGCGCAGCGGATGAATGGCCGGAAAATGATAATGCGCGGCCGGGGTGTCATTAATATTAAAAGCCTCATGGGCAAGTGCAGTGGCATTCCCTGTGCTGATAACGGCAGTGTGTTCTCCTTCTTTAAGGCATAAACCGGGGTGTGTGAGCATTTCTTCTCTATGGAATTCCCACGATAATTCGGGAACCGGGCCTTTGGGGTAGCGAATGACTATAGGATGTTCCGCGTAAACCGCCTGCTGCATCATGGCGTAAAGTTCAGTTGCAGTAGCCGGAGCTAATATCGTTAAGCCGGGTATGCAACGCAGCATAGGTATGTCGAAGGCCCCATGATGGGTGGGGCCGTCTTCACCTACAAGCCCGGCCCGGTCGATACAAATTACCACGGGCAAGTTTTGCAGTGCAATGTCGTGAATGACCTGGTCATAGCCACGCTGCAGAAATGTGGAGTAAATAAACAAGAATGGCTTAATTCCGCTGGCGGCAAGCCCGGCAGCGAAGGTAACCGCATGTTGTTCTGCAATTCCTGTATCAAAAAATCGGTCCGGATAGGTCTGAAAGCAATTAACCAGTCCGCTACCACTGGGCATGGCGGGCGTGATACCCGCCACGTGTCTATGTTGTTTGGCAATGTCCAGCATGCATTGTCCGGCTACCTCGTGCCATTTTGACGATTCTTTAGATTGTCTGGCTTCAATTTTCACAAACTTGCCGGTACTGTGCCATTTGGTCTGTTCGGCTTCAGCGGGTGCATGCCCCTTACCTTTGGTGGTTTTGATATGTAAAACCCTGGGGTGTTTTAGTGATTTTAAGTGCTGTAATTTTTCCAGCATCAGGGGCAGATCGTGTCCGTCAATGGGGCCGTGGTAATCCAGGTTCAGTGCTGTAAACAGGTTGGGTTCTCCCGGTTGAATGTTGGCAAGGTGTTCATTCATAGCACCTGTACCGGCATCAATGCTGATTTGGTTGTCGTTTATGATAATTAGCAGGTTGGGTTTGCTTGCCGCAGCATTATTGAGGGCTTCAAAGGACATTCCACCGCTGAGTGCGCCGTCACCGACAATGGCAATGTGTGTGTTGTTATCATTCCCAATTATTTTTGAGGCCATTGCCATACCCAGGGCCGCAGATATGGCTGTGCTGGAATGCCCGGTACCGAAGTGATCGGCGGGATTTTCTCCCCGCTTAGGGAAGCCTGCAATACCTCCATAACTTCTGATGGATTTCAGGTGTTCTCTGCGTCCGGTAAGAACTTTGTAGGCATAGCTTTGGTGTCCCACATCCCAAATGATAGGGTCATCAGCGGGATTGAAAACCTTTAGCAGTGCAACAGTCAGTTCCACCACCCCGAGATTTCCCGCAAAATGACCACCATGCTTGAGGATGGTGTCAATCAGAAATTGCCTGCACTCATGGCTCAGAGCTAACAAATCCTCTGTACCTAGCAGGGAAACGTCTTCGGCGCTATTGATTGTATGAAGCAGACTCAATGATTTTGCAAAATTACCATAAGTGTCCTGTAAGAAAGCTATGGGTTGTTTGTTTTTGAAAATAGTGTTTAATCAATAGGCCGACAAATTATGATAT
>JBEDNI010000019.1:0-14920 GCA_041170685.1 Bacteroidota bacterium
GTTTTTATTGCTTTTGTCGCCGTTTGTGGTGTTGCAACTGCAACGGGAGGATAAGCCCACGCTGCTGGTATACCTGGATCATAGTGCCTCGGCAATATCCCAAACCCGAGAGGTTTATGCGCAAGGCCTGGATAAGCCCCTGTCAGCATTAAAGGGAAAATACAATGTTCGTATATTTCATTTTGCCGATAAGGTTTATTTACCCGGAGATACCATCTTGGGGAGAAACGCAACCGACCTGGGTATCATTGCAGAGCATGCCAATGAATTTAGGGATGCTCGCCGCGTTTCAGCTGTTTTGGTGGTTTCGGATGGAATACAGAATCGAGGGATAAGCCCACTGACAAAGCCGTTTGTGAGCAATCCGATGCTCTATTGTATCGGGGTTGGTGACACCACACCACAAACAGACATTCGAATTGTCGGTATACAGGTCAATGAGTCCGTGTTTTTGGGCAGTGAATATACTGTGGAAGTTCAGCTGAAGTGTGATGCACCGTCAGCTGTTGCCTATAAATTGCAATTGCAGGAGGGTGGCCGTGTATTGCAGTCTCAGGCCGGTAACTTTGAAAAGGGGAGTGTATACAGGCGCATTGTCTTCAATCTAAAAGCGGCAGCACCCGGGCTAAAACAATACAGGGTCGAGGTTTCTCCCGTAAGCGGCGAAAAAAATCTGGCTAATAATCAGGCAACAGCAGTAACGGAGGTGGTGGATGACCGTAAAAATATTGTGCTTATGCAGGCATCGGCGCACCCTGATGTAGGGGCCATCAAACGGCTACTGGAGGGAAATGCCCGATACAGCGTAAATCTTGCTGACCCGGGGCTTATGCCCAATCCAGAGGCAGCGGATTTGTTCATTGTGCATGGAATGCCCGTAAATCAAAGTCAGGCAGGTTGGTTGAAGCGATTGTCAGATGCGGGAAAACCCATACTTCACGTGAGCACGCTGCAAACCCAAAGGGGGGTGCTGGGTACACTGCCGGGTGGGGCATCGCCCGCTGCATCCGTGCAATCTGAGGAAGTTCTGCCACAGCCGTCTGCAGATTTTACGGAAATAGCTTTCGAGCCTGAGGTAATGCGCAGAATAAGTTCTTTTCCACCCCTTAAAGTTGCCTTTGGTCGGTGGCAATCAGATGCTACCCAAAAAGTATTTCTAAAGCAGCGAATAGGCAATGTTGAGACCCCGTATCCACTGTATTACTTCAGAGAGGTTAATAATTACCGAACTGTGTGGCTTTGTGGTGAGGGATTCTGGCGGTGGAAATTAAAGGAATTTGCATTGTATGGAGATGCAATGGCAACAGAATCATTGCTGTTTCAATCCCTTCAGTATCTTTCGTTGAAGGCAAGGCCCAGGTCTTTTGTGCTAAAATCAATGAAGAATGATTACGAGGCGGGTGAGTCAGCGGTGTTGCAGGCAACATATCTTGATGCAGCGGGTAAAATGGAAAACAGTGCTGCCTGTGAACTTTTGCTGGAAGGGGAAAAAAGCTATCGTCAGTTATTTCCCATGGCCTCATTTGGTGACGTTTACAGATTAGAAACCGGCGGTTTACCGGCCGGGCAATACAAAGCAGTGGCCAGCCTTAATAAAAATCCCAAATTGACCGCATCAACGGTCTTTTATGTAAATCCCATGGTTACGGAAATAAGCCGTACACAGGCAGATCATACAATATTGAGACAATGGGCCGCAAGGTATAACGGCTATTTTGGCGGTGCCGATAAAATTAAGGATTGGGTTAATGAGATGGAGAAGCAAGAGGCCGCCAAACCGATTGTTTTCAATGAAACCAAGGTAACAGAGTTGATTCATGCCAAATGGTTTTTCTTTATCATTGTTTTTTGCTTTGCCGGTGAATGGATATTGCGAAAATATCTTGGCAGTTATTAACGAACTTTGCAGTAAATGGCCAGGGTAGTAGTGGGCTTAAGCGGTGGCGTTGACAGCAGCGTGGCGGCGTGGTTGCTCAAAGAGCAGGGGCATGACGTGATTGGACTGTTCATGCGCAACTGGAATGATGCCTCCCCAACCCTTGAAGATGAATGTCCCTGGATAGACGATAGCCGCGATGCCATGATGGTGGCCGAGCAGCTGGGTATTCCATTTCAGATACTGGATTTAAGTGCTGCTTACAAAACTAGGATTGTTGATTACATGTTTGCGGAATATGCCGCAGGTCGAACCCCCAATCCTGATGTGCTTTGCAACCGTGAAATAAAGTTTGATTTGTTTTTGCAGAACGCATTAAAGCTGGGTGCTGATTTTGTAGCAACGGGTCATTATGTGCAAAAAGACAGCGTGAATGTGGATGGGGAACATTTTTACAGATTGCTGCGTGGCAAGGATCCCAATAAAGACCAGAGTTATTTTTTATGTCAGTTAAATCAGCAGCAACTGTCAAAAGCCCTGTTTCCGATAGGTCATCTTCAAAAATTGGAGGTACGGGATTTGGCTACAAAAGCCGGGTTGCATGTTCACAATAAAAAAGACAGCCAGGGGCTATGTTTTATCGGCAAGGTATCTCTTCCTGACTTTCTACAGCAGCAGTTGAAACCCAAAGAAGGTGACGTAATTTTAATTGACAGAGCTGCCCCTTCAGTACTGGCGCATGTTCAGCGAATGCAGGAGCATGAATCGTTTGATGCATGGGTCCGGAAGCCCGGGCTTTCACGCAATGAAGGAAAGGTTGTCGGCAAACACAAAGGAGCCCATTATTATACCATTGGGCAACGTCGCGGATTGCAAATAGGGGGAACAGGATTGCCACTATTTGTTTTGCAGACTGATGTGAAAGAAAATATTATTTATGTAGGACTTGGCGAAGACCATCCGGCACTGCTAAGCAGGGCTTTGGAAGCAGATATGGCAGGCATTCATTGGGTAAATCCATCGGCTTTGAAACAGGTTCTGAATGGCGAAAAACTGAAGGCCAGAATTCGCTACAGACAGGCACTTTTTGACTGTAATTTAAAAATGACAGAAAGCCGACAATTCTGTGTGTTCAATATACCACAGCGTTCAGTGACCCCCGGACAATTTTTAGCTGTTTATTTAGGTGAAGAATTAATATGCAGTGCAACGATTAAGTGAATTTTGGCGTCTATACATAAATTTGTAAAAATTTATGAAAAGCCCAAAAGCAGCGGTGATAAAGCCAAGTGGATTTACTAAAATACTGTTATTAATTTTCTTCTCGTTGGTATACAATGGGTTGAGTGCCCAGATATCTTCCACGGGTAAGGTATTTTACATGAGTTTTATGGAAATGGAGGCTCGTTCAGGGGGGTATCCTGATTCTTTGCTTATTTACATAACTTCCGAAAAAAACACAACGGTTGTGCTGGATAACCCTCGTTTGGTGGGTTCTTCAGTAACCCTGAACATTACAGCAGGGGTGGTAAACCGCAGGGCGGTTGATCCTCAGTTCTACTATCCTCAGGGATCGGAGTTTAACGCTTCAGACCTGAACAGTAAGCGTGGACTGCGCATTGTGGCCAAGGACCCGGTGAATGTATATTGCATGAATCTGGAGCAGAACCGCTCCGACGGAACTTTTGTGATGCCCTATGAAGCCATTCCGCAGGCCCCTGAATTTTATGTGACGGCATTTACTCCCACCCAAAGAACGGGAACATTTGGAACAGGTGCTTACATGCCAAGCCAAGCCACCATCATTGCCATGGATAACAACGTAACGGTGGAAATTACGCCTTCTGTCAGGACAAAAGGAGGGAAGGCAGCCAACACAGCTTTCACAGTTTCCATGTCAAGGGGACAGGTGTATCAGTTGCAGAGCGACGGTGCTGACGGAAGTACCACCGATCCTCAAAGTGCATCCGGAGACTTAACCGGAACCCGAATCAGGGTAATCAATGGCTGCGGTAAAATAAACGTGTTCTGTGGAATGCGGTCTGTGAAGATTCCTAATAATTCGTGTGGTATTGCAGTAGATCATATTTACACCCAGCTTTTTCCTACCTCCGTGCTGGGTACCAAACACGTAGTAATGCCTTTCAAAGATCAGACCAAGGGGTATGTGCTGAGGGTACTGGCAACCAAGCCCAATACTAAAATTTCAGTTGACGGAACCTACATTGGCTCTACCCGTGCGGCCGGTAAATATTATTATCTGGATGTTACCTCGTCTGTGGCAAGGTGCATTACCTCCGATAGCCCTGTTTATGTGGTGCAATACATGAAAAATGGGGGTAGCTGCGCCGGTACCTCAGGGAACGTGGGGGATCCGGCCATCCTCATCATGCCGGATCAGTCTCAGAAATTGCTTAAAACCGTTATTGGTACGGCCACTACCAACAACATGAACAAGCATTACGCAAACGTGCTTGTTGCTACATCGGCGAAAAAGTTTGTGAAACTGAACGGGAGCTTTGTGCCTTCCACTTCATTTACGGATGTGCCCTGTGCAGGCCATTCTTATGCCCAGCTGAACCTGGCCAATCCCTCATCTAATACCCTGGAGTGTGATTCAGGTTTAATTGTTGTGGCGTATGGTGTGGGTCAATACGAAAGTTACAGTTACTGTTCAGGTGCACTTTTCGAAAACCTGGAATACGATATAAAAATTACTCGTGCCAGTAAATGCCCTAAAAATCCTGTGAATATTGAGGCTACGATTCCTAAAACCGTAAAACCTGTCGCTATTATTTGGGATTTTGGGGATAACACGCCCAGGGACACCGGAAAGAAAGTGACTCATGAATTTCTGAAAACAGGCGCTTTTTACGTAACCATGAAGGTGGTGGTAAAAGTCCCTTGTGGTTCAAACGATACTTTCACAAGGTCAAAAATTATTGATATTATGCCGGGCCCCACTCTCAATTTCCCTGACACCATCATTAAATGCGGGAACGTCAAGATTAATGAGATATTTGATGCGGGCAACAGTGTGAAGTTCTTGTATAAATGGCAGGATAGTTCGTCTAACCGGTTTTATACAGCCACCAATACCGGAAAGGTATGGGTAAGGGTGCGAGATACGTCCACCAATTGCATTGCTAAGGATTCTACCATAATTACCCGGGCGACACAGATCGATGCCAAGCTCAACTATGATACGGCATTGAATTGTATCAACGTGAACCGCTATGTGTTGTCTGACAATACCAATTATTTTGGGGATAGCCGGAAATCGGTGCTTTGGAAACTGGCCAATCCCTACCTGCCCGGCGATACCACCCGACTCATTGACCTGACTTTCAGGAAGACGTTTGATACCATTGGACAGTATTACCTCGAGTATATTGTTTATACAAGAAAAGGATGCTCTGATACGGTAAAAACAGTGCTGAACGTAAATGGTATGCCAACAGCCAAATTATGGTCATCCAAAACCTTTTATTGTCAGAATGCCAATACAAATTTAATAGACTCCAGTTTTGGAGACGGGGGGATTGGAAAGACATACTGGAATTATGGTGATGGTAACGCAGATACCGTAACGAATCGGTTTGGTTTGCACCAATATGCAAATTATGACACATTCAGTGTAAACATGATTACGGAAACCATACACGGTTGCCGCGATACCTTGGATTCTGCATTCGTGGTTCATCCTGTGCCCATTTCTAAAATCTCAAAGACCACGAATAATCAGTGTTTTAAGCAAAATAGTTTTGACTTTTCTGATAACAGCAATCCCCTGCCATACGGGACTTACAACCGTTACTGGAGGTATAATGGTACCTCTAGCAGCGGTGTTTCATCAATTTCGGCAGTGAAGTTTAAGGATACCGGTTTCTGGACTGTAACCCGCATTGATACTTCAGAATATGGTTGTATGGATTCTGTGAAAACAACCGTGTATGTAGCGCCCGAACCCCGTGCCAGAATTGTGGTGACAGACAGCAATAAGTGTTTCAATCAACATTTCTTTAATCTGGATGATCGCTCTGTGATTGGCTCAGGAACAGTCGCAACCCGTAAATGGAGCTTCTCGGATGGGACCAGTAGTACCGCCAATACCTTAAACAGCAAAAAATTCACTGCATGGGGTGTTTACACCGCAAAACTGGTGGTAACCTCAGGTTTGGGTTGTAAAGACAGTACGACCCGTTTACTGGATGTGAGTCCTTCACCTAAATCGGCCTACACTATCAACAAGGGCATACAGTGTTTGGCAGGTAACAGTTTCACATTCACTCCCGATAATATATTAACTGTTCCCGGCATTACTGTGACTCATAAGTGGGATTTTGGAGATAATGCTACCTCCACGGCACAAAGTCCTGTTTATGCATATGCAGATACTGGATCTTACAAGGTTACCTATATCATGTCCACTAGCATAGGTTGCAGTGACACAACGATTAAAAATGTAAGGGTAGAGCCCACCCCCAGGCCTTCGTTTACCAATTCGCCTGATAGTACTTGTTTGGGTAAAGCTAAATTTGATTTTACCAATACAACCGTATTCAATGGCACATTAACTTACAATTGGTCATTGGGCGATGGTTCAAAAGCCACAACTCAAAATATAGTGCAGAAAGACTACACCTCGGCTGGTACCTATATAATTAAACTGGTGGCAACCTCTACTGCAGGATGTAAAGATTCTGTAACACGCTTGGTCAAGGTATTTCCGATTCCGCAAGCCAACTTCAATATCAACGATGACTTGCAGTGTTTGAGTGGCAACAATTTTGTTTTCACCGAAAATTCCAATACCAACGGAGCAACGGGAGTTACCTACAACTGGACATTAACCCCCGGTGGCACGTTTACCGGGAAAAATTATCCCAATCAGATTTTTACAGACACCGGAAACTATTCTATGAAACTGGATGTGTTGTCTGACAGGGGTTGCGGCAGCAGTATAACCAAAACCATGTATGTGGCTGAGACGCCCTATGTAGACATTAACTTTGATCAGGATGCATGTCAGGGGGAGCTGGTAAATTTCACTTCAAATACCCTTATTAACAAAGGCACGATTACTGCTTATAACTGGAATTTCGGTGACGGAGCCAGTGCAACAGTGGCAAATCCATCCAAGACCTATAATAGCTCCGGCGGTTTTAATGTGAGTCTTACCGTAACTTCCAGCAATGGATGTACTGCCACATCCACTGCATTACCCATGACTGTTTTTGCAAAACCTGTTGCCAACTTTACCTCGGAGTACCTGCTGTCGCGTGGTATGGAAACCGATTGGAAGTTTATTTTCACCGGTAGCAATGCATCGGCGTATGACTGGAGATTTGAAGACGGACAAAACAGCAATGCGGGTGGTCCACTGTTTCTCACATTTAATGACACGGGTAATTTCCGGGTTAAGCTGATTGTGAGCAGTCCTGAATTCTGTGTGGATAGTATTTCAAAGTTTATTTTCTTAAAGCCCGAGCTGTTGTTTTGGTTGCCCACATCTTTCTCCCCTAACAACGATGGTTTGAACGAGACGTTTGGTCCTAACACCACTTTTGGTTTGAGTAAGTATAACATGCAGATATATGATCGCTGGGGTGGATTATTGTTTACGACCAATGACCCTGCCAAAAACTGGAATGGAACAGATGCAGGTGGTAAGCCATTACCGGAAGGGGTATATGCCTATTCTATCAATTTCCGCTACATAGATGGTAAGTTGTTTGTGTATAAAGGCTCAGTAACAATCATACGATAACATTTATCATTGACAACAGAAAAGCCCCGGAAACGGGGCTTTTCTGTTGATATAAAGACTGATAAAATTATCCCAGGTATGATTTAAGGATTTTGCTTTTGCTGCTTTTGCGCAGGCGGCGTAGGGCTTTTTCTTTGATTTGGCGCACGCGTTCACGTGTCAGTCCCACTTTTTCTGAAATATCCTCCAGGGTGTGAGCAGGGTTGCCATCAAGACCAAAGTAATATTTAAGAACATCGCGTTCTTTATCGCTGAGGGTGCTGATAACGCGGTTAATTTCGTTTTGCAGCGACTCATTGATGAGGGGCATATCCGGATTGGGCTCGTCATTCTGGTCAAGAACACCAAGCAGGGTATTGTCTTCACCTTCTGCGAGTGGAGCATCGATGCTGAGGTGGCGGCCGCTGCTGCGCAGTGCGTTTTCAACCTCAGTGAGGGGAATTTGCAGGTGCTCGGCAATTTCTTCTGGGGTGGGCTCACGTTCCAGTTCCTGCTCTAAGCGGGCGGAGGCCTGTGTGATACGGCCCAGACTGCCTACTTTATTCAGTGGCAGGCGCACAATACGGCTTTGGTCGGCCAGGGCCTGAAGGATGCTTTGGCGAATCCACCATACGGCGTATGAAATGAATTTAAATCCGCGGGTTTCATCAAAGCGGCGTGCTGCTTTAATGAGGCCCATGTTGCCTTCGTTAATCAAATCACCTAAAGTAAGGCCTTGATTCTGGTATTGCTTGCTTACAGAAACCACAAATCGAAGGTTGGCGTTTACCAGTTTTTCCAGAGCTGCCTGATCTCCCTCGCGGATTCGGCGGGCTAATTCCACCTCTTCCTGCGCATCAATCATCGGCACTTTGGAAATTTCGTTAAGGTATTTGTCGAGGGATTTGTTTTCCCTATTGGTAAACTGTTTCGAAATTTTTAGTTGTCTCATGTATGCTTTGGCTCCTGAATATATTTTGCCTTGCAAATATACAATCGAAAAGCCGATTTGGCTTTGGAAAATATGAAATAATTTTAAATGAGGGCAGAAGTCAGGTTGAAAACAATCCATGCGCTTATCCAAGCAAGTACCAGATACGTTGTAAATTGAACCAGCGGCCATTTCCATCCTCCGGTTTCACGTTTCATCACGGCAATGGTACTCATGCATTGCAAGGCGTAAGCATAAAAGATCATTAGGCTAAGTGCGTAGGGAAGTCCATAAAGTGGTTTTCCGGTTTCCGGATTTGTGGCTTGTTTCATTACAGCCCTGATGGTTTCAGGGTTGTCAGAATTTCCGCGAAACAGCGTGGCAATTGTACCTACAAAAACCTCACGGGCTGCAAACGAAGAAATGATGGCAATTCCGGTTTTCCAATCGTAACCCAAGGGTTTAATGGCAGGTTCGATGAATTTGCCCAGATGCCCGGCGTAACTGGCCTCCAGTCGGGCCTCTTCCAAATCGGACTTACGGTGCTCTTGCGTGTACAGGTTGGCAGGTAGATTACTGGTAGTTCTATAAACGTTTGTTTCAGCCATTTCTATGGCATCGCCGGGACCGTAGCTGCTGAGCGCCCAAAGTATCAAGGAAATGATTACTATGACCTTACCTGCTGATGTTACGAAGCTCATGCACTTGTGTGACATTTGCAGTATTACGGTTTGCAGCCGAGGAAGCTGGTAGGTGGGCATTTCCAGAATAAATTCGGAAGTTTCGGTATTTTGGTTTCTTCTTTTGAAAAACAGGGAAATGCCAATGGCCGCAATGATACCGGCAAAATATGCAAGGGTCATAATGACACTGCGCAGGCTAAATGGGCCAATTCCTGCAGTTTCAGGTATGGCGAGGGATATTAGCAGGGTATAAACCGGCAGACGTGCGCTGCAGCTCATGAGAGGAATGACAAACATGGTGGCCAGACGTTCGCCTTTGTGTTTGATGCTTCTGGTGGCCATGATACTGGGAATGGCGCAGGCAAAGCCGCTGATGAGGGGTATTACGGATCGTCCATTTAGTCCAATTCTGCGCATAACGCGGTCGGTGATAAAACTGGCGCGGGTCATATAACCGCTATCTTCAAGCAAGCCAATAAACAGGAAAAGTATGGCAATCTGGGGGATGAAAACTACCACACCGGCTATTCCCGGTATTAAACCAACGCTAAGCATAGAGTTGAGTGCTCCGGTGGGTAAGGTGGTGTTTGTCCAGGTACTCAGCATGGCAAAACCTTGTTCGATCCAGTTCATGGGATATTCCGCCAAGGTGAAAACTCCTTGGAAGATGGTGAGCATGATGAATGCAAAAATCAGATAGCCGAAAATCCGGTGGGTGAGCCAGTAATCGAGCTGGTTGCGCCAAGCCATTTTGCCATTGATGTTTTGGCTAACACAATCCACAATTATTTTTTCAATGTGGGAATACCTTGAGAGTGTTTCGGCAGCTATACCATCTCTTTTCCCGGTTTGGATATAGGCAGCGAGCTGCTCATGGGTATTCTCCATAATCTGCACCCCGGCAACCTTTGCGCTGTGCAGGGCAGGAGTGATTTTTTCTATGCCATCACCTTTTCTCGGATTAATGGTCACCACCGGAACCCCCAGTTTGTTTTCCAAGACCGGAGTGCTTACCACCAGATTTTTTTTAAGCGCGGTATCGTTCATGGTGAGCAAAACCACCATGGGGATTTTTAATTCAGCCACCTGGGTGAATAGAAGGAGGTTTCTTCTAAGATTAGACGCATCCAGAATGAACAATATTTTCTGTGGGATGGGTTTTCCATCCAAACCCAGCAGGGCTTTTACCACTACTTTTTCATCCTCGGCCTCTGAATACAAACTGTATATGCCGGGTAGGTCCTGTAGGTTGTAGGTTTGATTTTCTGCTTTCCAGGTTCCGTATTTTTTTTCAACGGTAGTTCCGGGAAGATTGCTCACTTTCTGTCTCAGGCCTGTAAGGTGATTAAACAGGGTGGATTTACCGCAATTGGGATTGCCTACAAGGGCTATTTCTTCAGCCATTTTGGGTTTCCTCGATAATTTCCACCTGTAATAGTTCGGCTTCAGATTTTCTGAGTCCCAGCAAATAGCCTTCTACGTTGAATGCCATGGGGTCGCCGGAAGGGGCAATGAACTCAAGCGTAATTTTCGTGCCGGGCACACATCCCATTGAACTGAGTTTTTCTTCGTGGGGAGAGGGCAGCAGGGCACTGATTTTGGCTGACATGCCTTTGCTTAGTTTGTCTGCCGTTACCATCGTTTCGCAAAGTTAAGGGTTAAATCGGCTTAAGGCCTTATTCATTGGATGCTTTGACCAATTTTTCCGCTACGGAAAACCATGCGGGTTTATCTTCTTCTGAATATACCTCTAGTGCAGGTTTTATGATGCCTGCGGCTATTTTAAGCATGGATTTATTTTCTTTTCGGGCAAGCGCTTCGGCTACAAATTCCATTTGCCTGGTTTTTGTGAAATCATGGACACCTATGGCTTCAGTTCCGAAAAACCAGGTTGTGAATACATTTTCAAAAGACACCAATCCGGCTTTGGGATTTTTGCAAAGTAACAGCATGGCACTAAGGGGTTGCATACCTGAATCATGAAGCATCCATTTTTTTATCCATTCTGTAGCGATGGCTTTGGTTGCATAATTTACCGCGTTGAGGGCAGTGTCAGCATAACGTGGTTCCCAGTTTATGTAGTTAATGGCGTTTGTTGACACTTTTGGGCTGGGGTCGGTGGTAAGGCGTGGTAGGATATCGGCACTGAGTTCCGGGAAAAGAGAGCGGATTGTCCACAGGGATTTTTCTCTGACATTAGCATCATATTGGCCTAAAGCAATCCGGGATAGTTGATTTTTTAGGGTAGTGCTGTCAGAAACTATATGGTAATTGCAGTAATCAAGCGCATCGATCATTAATGGGCTCCAATTTGAATTTAGTGCTACAAAAACCATGCTGTCTGCCGTTGCCGGAACCACACCTGTTGTATCAGGAAGTTGGCGGATTGCCCGATTGAATATAGAGCTCTGTGTGGTGGGGTTTTTCAGGGTTTGAAGGGCGTTAAGAAATTGGGTTGAAGTAAAGGTCTCGTCCGAGGGGTAGTTTATATCGCATAGTAATTGGTAGTCGGGATCCAGTATTACAAAATCGGGTTTTTGCGGTAATTTAAACGTAAAGGTCTGTTCTCTCTTATCAATATTGAGGGACAAAATTTGTGAGTTATTACCATACAAAATTTGCAGGGAGGGTTTAAGCCGGTATGTGTTTCGATGAGATTGGGTTTGGGTAATCATCACTTCAAGCATCTGATTTGATTCATCCCAAGAGTGACTTAAGTTAATCTCGGGGTGTTTTTCAGTAAAATACCACTGGTTGAAAAACGTGTGAAGGTCACGGCCGGTAACGGCCTCCATGGCCAGTCTCAGATGATCCACTTCGGCAGAGCGAAAACGATTATCGGTCAGGTATTTTTTCATTCCTTCCCTAAAGGCTGCATCCCCAATTTCTTGTCTGAGCATGTGGAGAATCAATGCCCCTTTCTGGTAGCTGATCACATCAAAAACTTCATCGGCGCGGTGGTAATTATAGCGTACCAGTTTTTTCTGTGCACCTCCCCAAATATTGTTTAACCGGCTAAACAATCTGAATTCTTCCAGCAACTCATCCGCTTTTGCCTTGCCGTATTTGTGCTCGCGCCACAGATATTCGCCATAGGTAGCAAAGCTTTCATTGAGGGTGATATTGCTCCAGCTTTCTGCGGTAACCAGGTCTCCGAACCAATGGTGAAAAAGCTCGTGACTGACATAATCCTCGTAGGTTTCATCCCTATATTCTTCTTCGGTAGTTTGTAGGTTTTCCATGTGTACGGTGGCGCTGGTGTTTTCCATGGCGCCGCTCACAAAATCGCGCACCACAACCTGGCTGTACTTATCCCATGGGAAATCCACGCCGGTGTACGTGCTGAAAAACTCCATCATTTCGGGGGTTTTGCCAAAAATTTGTTTGGCACGCGATGCATAGGGCTTTTCTACCAGGTAGGTAACGGGTTTATCGCGCCATTTGTCCTGTATTTCGGCCCAGTTGCCAATGGCCATCATTGCCAGATAAGGCGCATGGGGCAGTTTTTGTTCCCAGCAATCGGTACGGGTGCCGTTGTTGTTTTTTTGGAGAGAAATTTTGAGCCCATTGCTTAGGGATACCATGCTGTCCGGAATGGTCATGCAGATGCGCTGGGTCATTTTCTGGTTGGGGGCATCGATGGTGGGGAACCATCGGCTGTTACTCTCAGTTTCGCCCTGAGTCCATATTTGTCGGGGTTTGAGCGGGTCTGAGCCATCGGGATTGATGAAGTAAAGGCCACGGTCCTGGGTAATTGCCAATCCACCTTCAACCTCAGCGGCGTAGGGTTTTGCCGTATATTTTATTCTCAGGTTAACTGTCGGATTTGCAGATGTGAAGGTAATGCCCGGTTTGATGACCAATTTGAGACTATCCGGATATGTGAAGTTGGCCATTTGCCAATTGCCATTAAGTTTGATCTGCACAGATTCTATGTCCATATTTTTGGCATCGAGTACAATGCTGTCGGTTTCATAGAAATGCAATTTCATGGTAATTTCTGCCTCGCCATTCAGTTGTTTTTTTGCGAAATCGAAGCTTACATACAGGTTGGTATGTTGAAGGTCCCAGTCGCTGTAGCGCGCTGCTCGGTAATCAGAAGGCAGAATTTCATTATCGCCGAGCCAACCTACTGCGAAGGCGGTATCCACCACTGTGCTGTCAACCGCCCACTCTTCTGTGTTTTTGTTAAAAACGCTGCAGGCCGATAAGGTGAGGATGGTTCCAAGTATCAGAATATATTTTTTCATTTTCTTTTCATTTTTTTAGTATTTCCCACGCATATTCTGCTTGTTTTTGCAACATGAGCATACCGTTATAAGCCGAGCCGCCTTGGGCCATTGCTTTCTTCATAAAAAGTGTAGTTTCCGGGTTGTAAACCAGGTCAATAGCAATGTGACGGGAAGATATGTATTGAAAGGGAATAGGCGGGAAGAATTCAATATTTGGGTACATGCCCAGCGGGGTGGTATTGATGATAAGCAGGTGAGATCTTACTATTTCATAGTCGATATCAGCATAACTTTTGTGGTATTTGTTAGGATTGCGGCTGACGACCGTGTAGCCAATACCTCGTTTTTTCAGTACGTGGCAAACAGCTTTTGCGGCACCGCCGGAACCCAATACCAGGGCTTTTTCTGTTTTTTCTGCTTTGGCTGAAATAAGCAATGCTTCAAATCCGTATGTGTCTGTATTGTAACCGATCAACTTGATTTTATCGTCTTGTCGACGAATGCTGATGGTGTTTACAGCTCCCAATTCTAGGGCATCCGGTGCGATATAATCCAGCAGTGGTAAGATGTCAGTTTTGTAGGGGATGGTAACATTCAGTCCCAACAGCGTGGGCTGATTTTCAATTAATTCCGTCAATTCGTTAATATGGGACAATGGGAAAAGGCGGTATTCCCAGTCTACTAAGTTTTCTTGGCGAAAAATATCAGCAAACAACTCCGGAGATTTGCTATGGCCCAGGGGGGTGCCAATGAGGCCCAGCAATGGCATGGTTATTTAGCGAATTTCGATTTGAGGGCCTGAAAAATCATGGGTAGTATGGAGATGGAGATAATACCTAGCACTACTTTTTCAAAGTTTTTCATCACCCACTCGTTACTGCCCAGCAAATAACCTGCAATGCTGATGCTGCATACCCAAAGAACGGCTCCTGAAATACAGTATCCAATAAATTTACGGTAACCCATGGTTCCCAGTCCGGCCGCAAATGGAGCGAATGTGCGCACAATGGGAACGAAGCGAGCCATGATGAGGGTTTTGCCGCCGTGTTTTTCATAAAATGCGTGGGTTTTGTCGAGGTATTCCCTTTTCAGTAATTTCCATTTAAGGTCAAAAATGCGCACACCGATTCTGCTGCCAATAAAATAGTTGGTATTGTCACCCAGCAGTGCAGCAAAAATCAACAATGGGATTAGGACAAAAATACTAAAATCATTGGCCGGATTGGCGGCCAGGGCACCGGCTGCAAAAAGCAGCGAATCACCTGGTAGTAATGGCATAACTACCAGTCCGGTTTCAACAAATACTATCAAAAAAAGAATGGCATACAGCCAGTTCCCGTATTCCCGGATCCACACATTCAGATAATCATTGAGGTGGGTGATGAAATGCAGTCCGTCTGCAAGGATATTTAATACAATCATTGGTACTGCAATTTTACTTCAAATTGA
>JBEDNI010000020.1:0-14550 GCA_041170685.1 Bacteroidota bacterium
ACCTGTAAATTTGAATTCGATATGAAATACTTCTTACCCCTGTTTTCATCGCTGATTTTCATTGCTGCCTGCACCCAAAAGAGCACTGAAAACATTATCATCAAACATGATATTTTAACGGAGTGTAACATTGCCATTCAAAATGCAGTAGTGGTAGACAGGGTTCCACCACCTGTAGCCAGCAGAAGGTATTATTATGCCGGTGTGGCCGCCTATGAGTCGCTCGTTCCATTCTCTCAAGAGTTTATTTCATTATCCGGACAATTAATAGACCTTAAAGAAATACCAAAACCGGATACCAGTCTAAGGTATTGCCTGGATTTGGTTGCACTTTGTGCCCACACCTACACAAGCCAAAAGCTGGTTTTCCAGGAGGACAGTATTGTCAATTTCAGACAGCGTAAGCTGGATTTCTATAAGCAATCATTACCATCACAAACTTTCAAAAACTCCGTTGCTTACGGCGATTCTGTGGGAGCAGCCATTGTGAAATGGGCTAAAACTGACAATTATGGCAAGACACGGGGTACCGATTTTTATCTGGTGAAACAGGGTGATGGCAAATGGGAGCCCACTCTACCCGAATTCGGAGACGCACTGGAACCTAACTGGTTCAAATTGCGCACAGCGGTTGTTCCTACGGCAGCAAGTATAACCATACCCCTTCCGGAGCCATTTAACAAGGATAAAAACAGCCGCTTTTATAAACTAGCAAAGCAGGTTTATGACCAAAATAAAAATCAGGACAGCAGTTACCTGGATATTGCCAAATACTGGGATGATAACCCCAACTCTACCATACATTACGGGCATGCAACCATTGGGGTTCTGCGTATTTCACCACCGGGACACTGGCTCAGTATATTCAGCAATGTAGCCAAACAAAAGAAATATGATTTGTTCAAATCTGCAGAGGGTATTGCAAGGCTAAGTGCCGTAATTTATGATGCCTTCATCATTTGCTGGGATACAAAATATAAAACCGAATATGTGAGGCCAGAAACCGTTATCAGAAAATATATCGACAGCAGCTGGACGCCGGCCATTCAAACCCCTCCATTCCCTGAATACCCCAGTGCTCACAGTGTAGTAAGCTCTTCCTCAGCCACACTGCTAACCTCAATGTTTGGCGAGTACGCCTTTACAGACAGTACCCAGATTGAATTTGGACTTGGGGCCAGAAGTTTTAAAAACTTCAGAGAAGCAGCCAACGAAGCTTGTTTGAGCAGATTATATGGTGGTATACACTTTATTGACGGAATTGAAAACGGAAAACTCATGGGTAATATGCTGGGAGAATATCACCTTAAGCATGTAAAAACCCGTAAATAATCTTACAAAGATTGATATTGGGTCTGCAGACTCAATATTTTCTGTTCAGCATCTGCCTTTTTCTGTCTTTCCTTTGCCACCACATCCGGCTTGGCGTTTGCCACGAATTTCTCATTGGATAACTTAGCATCCACGCTACGCATAAAGCCCTGTAAATAGGCGATTTCATCCTCCAGTCTTTTCTTTTCCGCTTCGGTATTCACTTCCATATTCAGTTTGATAAAGGCCTGAGAAGTTCCTGCCATAACAGATACCGCTGTATCAGGTTTATCACCATTGATGATAAGCAAAATATTAGCCAGTTTTTCAATCAGTTCCTGATTTTCTGTAAAAATCTTATCACCGGTGACGAGCACTACTTCCAGTTTTTCTTTGGGAGACACTCCTTTACTGTTGCGTACATTTCTGATTTCTGCCACCAATTGAAGCGGTAATTCAGAAGGCAAAGACAAATTGTTGGAAACGGGATATGAATCTATAATACAGGGTTTTCCGGGATGGTTATCGTGTAAAGCATGATGTAATTCTTCAGAAATAAAAGGCATGAATGGATGCAGCAGCTTCAACAGATTATCGAAATGTAGTTTTACCTTATGCAAGGTCTGCTCATGTAATTTTTCTCCTTGTGGAGGTTTAATGGCCTCCAGCAATACGCTGCAGAAATCATCCCAAACCAATTTATACACAGACATAAGCGCATCATTAAGTCTGAACTCCTGAAAGGCGCTTTCCATCTCCGAAATTGTGTTGTCTGCTTTTGCCTCAAACCATGTCAACGCCTGTACCTCATTGGGCCGCACCGCTGCGTTTACATCCGATTCCCAACCGGAAATCAACCTATAGGCATTCCAAATTTTGTTGCAAAAGTTTCGACCCTGTTCAACCTGTGATTCATCGAATAAAATATCATTGCCTGCAGGTGAACAAAGCAACATACCCATCCTTACCCCATCCGCACCATATTGAGCAATTAAATCAAGCGGATCCGGACTGTTGCCCAGACTCTTGCTCATTTTTCTTCTCAGCTTATCACGAACAATTCCGGTAAAATATACATTTTTGAAGGGTTTTTCGCCTTCGTACTCATACCCTGCCATAATCATGCGGGCAACCCAGAAAAATATGATTTCCGGAGCGGTGACCAAATCTTGTGTGGGATAGTAATACGCTAATTCCTTCTTCCCTGCTTCTGTAAAACCGTCAAATACGCTTATAGGCCAAAGCCAGCTGCTGAACCATGTATCCAGCACATCTTCATCCTGACGGAGATCTTCTTCTTTTACCTGAATATTGTTTTTTGCAAAAACGTGGACAGCATCAGTTGCATTTTTTGCAACAACCCATTGACCATCAGGGGTGTACCATGCGGGAATACGGTGCCCCCACCATAATTGCCGGCTAATGTTCCAGTCTTTAATGTTAGAAATCCAGTGATTGTAAGTGTTTTTAAATTTAGGGGGGTGAAATTTAATTTCGTCATTCATGACCATGGAAAGAACCTCAGGATTTCTTTCCATAAATTTTTGCATATCCAGAAACCATTGTGTGCTGATGCGTGGCTCAACTACCGCATCCGTTCTTTCGCTAAAACCCACATTATGTCGATACGCTTCAGTTTTAATCAATAATCCGTGCTGCTCAAGGTCCTTAATCCATAGTTTTCTGGCCTCAAATCGGTCTTTGCCTATGTGCAGCTGCCCTGCTTCCGAAATTGTTCCGTCTTCATTTAAGGTATCATACAAAGGCAGATGATACTTCTCTCCTATTTTATAGTCATTGATATCGTGGGCCGGGGTAACTTTCAGAACTCCGGTTCCAAAATCCATGGCAATATATTCATCAGCTATCACCGGTATTTCTCTGTTGATAAGGGGAACCATCACAGACTTTCCAATCCAGTGTTTATATCGTTCATCATCAGGATGCACACATACTGCCACATCACCTGCAATGGTTTCCGGACGGGCAGTTGCTACACTGATATAATCTTCGGTATTATCTGTCGATACATACTTTACATAATACAGATGATCATTAACCTCTTTGAATATAACCTCCTCGTCACTCAAAGTGGTTTTGCCCAGTGGATCCCAGTTCACCATTTTGGTGCCCCGGTATATCAGACCTTTTTGGTGTAAATCAATAAATACATCAATGACCGCATCATACAGTGAGGGCTCCATGGTAAAGCGTGTGCGGTTCCAATCGCAGCTGGCACCCAGTTTTTTTAGCTGTTCAAGAATAATTCCGCCATACTTGTGTGTCCACTCCCAGGCGTGGGACAGAAATTCATCTCTGCTCAGGTCTTTTTTTGCGATTCCCTGTTCTGCCAGCATCTTCACCACCTTTGCTTCAGTGGCAATACTTGCATGGTCTGTCCCCGGCACCCAACAGGCATTTTTACCCTGCATACGAGCCCTTCGAATCAGCACATCCTGAATGGTGTTATTAAGCATATGCCCCATGTGGAGCACGCCGGTTACGTTGGGAGGAGGAATTACAATACAGTAAGATTCCCGTTCATCCGGCTCAGAATGAAAATAGTCATTTTCCATCCAATATTTGTACCACTTGTCTTCAATCTGCGATGGGTCATACTTACTGCTTAAATCCATGGTTACAAAAATAATTTATTTTAGTTACGGGGACGCTCTCAAAGACTACAAATGCAATAAAATAAAAAGCCCCGGATATTTTCCGGGGCTTTCCATCATTTCAATTTTTTTTTAGACTCCCACATCGTGATGGGCAGATTCTTCTATGTAAGGGTGGTTTACCGGAATCAATCCGCGTTTAGTTAAGGCATTCAACACCCAGAATATAAATACTCCGCCAAAGGTTAAGAGGGTACCAATTTCCAGTAATCCTATCTGTTGACCGGGTCCAAAAACTCCGGGAACCACCATCAACCAAACGTCGTGATAGTGACCAAAAATCAGTATGCAACCTACAATGGTAAGAACGACAGGGTTACGCTTGTTATTTCGAGTCATTAGAATCAGGAACGGACAGAGGAAATTCAATACAATATTCAGCAGGAAGTTGAACTTGTATTCCTCAAAACGAATTTGATAGTAAGACATTTCTTCCGGAATGTGGGCGTACCAAATCAACAGGTATTGACTCAGCCAAATATAGGTCCAGAAAATAGAGAAAGCAAACATGAATTTACCCAAATCGTGAATATGTTCATCTGTAATAATTTTCAGATAACCCTGTGACTTCAGATACAACACAAAAAGACAGATTATCGTTAAGGCGGTTACCCAAGCTGTGGCGAAATTATATACCCCAAAGATGGTACTAAACCAATGGGCATCTATGCTCATCATCCATAGCCAAGCTACTACTGCTATGGTAAAACCGTAGATTACAGAGAAACCGGCACTGTAACGTATGCTCTTTTTAAAGAAGGTAACATCTCCCGGTTGAGCTGAATCTTCAGCCACAGAAAGGCTTCTTAGTTTGCGACCCAACAACCACCAAATAGCGACCAAAACTACAGGGAAAATCAAAAACATTTTGCTGTTCAGAAACCATGATTTACCATCCAAAATGGCATCAAACCCGGGTTGGCCTTTGGTAAGATGCAAATGTTCGTAATGAACCCAATGGTACAAATCATTTTTTGCTACCAATATGGCAATGAAAGCAATGGCAAATCCTACAGGGAAAAAGGTGGAAATGGCCTCAGGAATCCTTTTGATTGCTGCACTCCAGCCGGCATTGGCGATATATTGCACTGCAACGAAGAATAATGCTGCCAGTGAAACCATGAATAGAAGGTAGCCCACAATCAGGATGTTTGACCAAATGCGGGTAGCCCAGGGTTTTGATTGCTTGTGAAATTCGGCCCTTGGCCCAAAATTAGGGTTTTCAACATTTCCATGATGTTCGGTTTCAGCAACATGTTTATCTGACGCTACTGCCTCTCCGTGATTTTCTGTTGTAGCGTGGTCATGCTTTACAACGGTAGTAGCCTCATGACTATGTCCGTGGCTGCTTCCATTATCCATGGTCGCAATACCAATACCGGCAAGAATTAAACCTACAACGGTAAGACCTATAGCAAATTTTTTGGCTTTTGCAGGTACCGTAAATTGTTCCTGCGTTATTTCAATTTTATGATGTCCGTGTCCCATTAAGCGTTCTAAATTATTTGGCGTTTACAGCGGTGCTATCCTTGGCTACAGCAGGTTCTGCTCCGGCACCACTTAATTGTTTCACATACCTGATTACCCTCCATCTATCCATGGGTTTCAAAGCATAAGCATGACTGCCCATGTTGTTTTTACCATAAGTAAGGGTGTGATAAATCTGACCGATAGCAATTTCCTTGATGTATTTATCCTGAAAATTGGGCCATGCGGGTTTCCCCAAACCTTTTTTGAAAATTTCGCCATCGTTTCCGCCGTTAGCTCCATGACAAGGGGTACAGTAAATTCCAAAAAGATATTTACCTCTTTCGCTTTTATCTTCAAAATCGGCAGGATATGACAGCGTTTTGGAAGCTTCATAACCGTCTGCGCTATTGTCAAAAGGGTAATGATTGGCTTCCTTGCCAAGTGCAACCGTCCCGGCTACAGGCTCACGCATGCTCATTCCATAAGGATTGATGGCATTACTGTCGCCCTGATTGTATGGCTCATACCCTTTTGAATAGGCCATATCAGGAGCGTATTCCCATCCGGTGTTGTTACCGCGGCTCACACATCCGGTACTAATTGCTGCCAGAGCAATCATTCCGGCACTGATATACAAAACATTTTTCATGAATGATTCTTTATTAAATGGTGGTTTGTACTCCTCCGTTACTCTCACGCAATTCCACGGCACCGTGGTCTTTCATGATTTTCAATACTTTCTTTTCATCAACACTCTCGTCGGTTTCAACGGCAATCACCATGCGATCATCTGTCTGTCTTTCATCCAACAATTCGGGTTTGATTCCCCAAATCATTCTGTTTCTTAGAAAAAAGAAGAAACCCATCCCGAAGGCTGTACACAAAACGGTAGCTTCAAACAATACCGGAACCCAGCTTGGGCTGAAACGAACAGGTTTGTTACCTACATCCAGGGGCCAATCCTGAACATACATGTAATAAATCATCCAGAAGGCCAGACTAAAACCGGTTGCTCCGCACAAAAATGCCACAATAGACAACCAACTCCGGCGAATCCCCATAATTCTGTCCAGTCCGTGTACCGGATAAGGGGTATATACATCCTGAATTTTCACACCGGCATGCACCAGTTCGCTGGTAGCCTCTACCAGTTTATCCTCATCTTCCCAAATACCCAACAGCAGTTTATTTCTGTTCCGCAGGCTTAGGTTACTATCTATAATTCCCATGAATGGTAATCTCCTTATTTAATTTATTCGCGATTGCGAAGAATGGTTTTAATTTCTGACATATTGATAACAGGAAGGAATTTGGCGAACAGGAAGAAACAGGTAAAGAATATTCCGAAAGTTCCCAAAAACAGACCGATCTCGGTGAGTGAACCGGCATACATAACCCAACTGCTGGGAAGGTAATCGCGGTGAAGCGATGTTACGATAATCACAAAACGTTCGAACCACATACCTACGTTCACAACAATACTCATGATAAATATGAACCAAGGTGTAGTGCGCGCCCACTTGAACCAAAACACCTGTGGCGATACCAGGTTACAGAACATCATGCTCCAGTATGCCCACCAGTAAGGACCACTGGCTCGGTTGAGGAACGCATATTGTTCATATTCAACACCTGAATATTGGGCAATAAAGAACTCTGTCAAATAGGCTATACCTACAAGCGTTCCGGTGAGCATGATAATTTTTGTCATGGCTTCCAGGTGTCCGATGGTGATGTAATTTTCATAATTCATCACTTTACGGGCCACCACCAACAGTGTAGCCACCATGCCAAAACCGGAGAAAATGGCACCGGCAACAAAGTATGGAGGGAAGATAGTGGTGTGCCAGCCGGGTATTACTGAAGTAGCAAAGTCGGTAGATACAATGGTATGCACTGACAATACCAATGGAGTACTCAGACCGGCCAAAATTAATGAAATCAGTTCATAACGAGCCCATGTGCGGGTACTGCCTGTCCAACCCATAGAGAAGAAACGATACCAGTACTGTGCGGCTTTGGTTTTCACCTTGTCACGTATAGTAGCAATATCCGGAATCAGACCGATATACCAGAATAACAAAGAAACACTGAAGTATGTGGAGATCGCAAATACGTCCCACAGCAGTGGCGAGTTAAAGTTTACCCAAAGTGAACCAAATGCATTTGGCAATGGTAATGCCCAGTACCCTACCCATACACGTCCCATGTGAAACACGGGAAACATGGCAGCACAGATTACGGCGAAGATGGTCATGGCTTCTGCCGATCGGTTGATGCTCATTCTCCATTTTTGTCTGAAGAGCAGCAAAATGGCTGAAATCAGCGTACCTGCGTGACCTATACCCACCCAAAATACGAAGTTGGTGATGTCCCAGCCCCACATTACGGATTTGTTGATATTCCATGTGCCAATACCGGTCCAGAGTGTCCAGAAAAGGCTTAACACGAAAATGCCCAAAAAGATTACAGACAGGGTAAAACCAACTTTCCATGCGGTAGAGGGTTTGTTAAGAATGGGCCTGGCAATATCACGGGTAACATCCGAGGCAGTCTTGCCTCCGGTTACCAGGCGTTCCCTAATGAGTGAATCATGTATCATTTTGTTGGTGCTTGGGGTTTAAATAGTTTCTGTATTGCGAATTTTAGTCAGGTACTTCACGCTGCTCTGTACATTAATTTCCTCGAGCACACCGAAAGCACGTTCATTTTTGTACAACTTGCTAATTTCACTATCAGGGTTGTGCAGGTCTCCGAATACAATGGCATTGGCGGGACATGCACGCTGACAGGCTGTTTCAACCATCACTTCATTGGGTGATTTACCTTCACGCTTGGCTTTGAGTTTGCCTTCCTGAATTCTTTGAACGCAGAAAGAACATTTCTCCATCACACCGCGGGTACGAACTGTAACATCGGGATTAATCACCATTTTACCCAGCGGGTTGTTGAAATGGAAATCAAACTTATCGTTATCGTTATAACGGAACCAGTTAAAACGACGAACCTTGTATGGGCAGTTATTTCCGCAATATTTTGTACCAATACAGCGGTTGTAAGTCATTTGGTTCAGACCTTCCGTGCTGTGTGTGGTGGCAAGAACGGGACAAACTGTTTCACATGGTGCCTGAGAACAATGCTGACACATCATGGGCTGATGTACCACTTTGATATTTTCCCAGTGTGAAAAATCGCCTTTGTCCGCCTTATCAATCTGTCCTATCTCCTTCTCGCGGGTTACATAATTTCCATCAATCTCTTTGGAAGTATTGGCAAAACTGTAATAGCGGTCAATTCTAATCCAGGTCATTTCCCTGCGCAGTCGGATTTCCTCACGACCCACTACCGGAACGTTGTTTTCAATTGAACAGCTAACAACACAACTTCCACAACCGGTGCATGCATTCAGATCAATTGCCATGGCCCACAAGTGGTTAGGTGAACCATCCTTGCGGTAATCACGCTTTTCCCAAATGGTGTAAATATGTGTTTTTTCTTTATCGTTACCGGCAGTAGGGTTCTTTTTCCAATCAGAATAAGAGGCCTCACGAACCAGATCACGACCTTCAATACTATGGTGTGTCTGGGTTTGAGCCAATGCATAGGATTCGTCTCCCATGGTAATTTCTACTCCATTGGCAAACCAGCTTCTGCTTCCGTTTTTGGATGAAATAAGCGGCCATGCAGATATACCCACAGCATCGAACCCTTTTTCTTTACTGCCGCCAACTTTGCCGGCGGCTGTTCTGCCATAACCAAGCGCTAAACCTACGGTTTCATTGGCCTGTCCGGGCTGCACCATGGCAGGTACGTTTTTAAGGGTAGTATTTCCAACCTTTACATTTACGGTATCACCCTCTTTAAAGTTAATCTTATGAGCCAAAGATTTGGGCAGAGAAACGTAATTATCCCAGGTAACCTTGCTCACAGGATCCGGTAATTCATGCAACCATGGGTTATTTCCGTGTGCACCGTCTTTCAGGTACACCTGTGAGTACAATATTAAGTCCGTACCAATGGATTTACCTGATTCATTAATTTCATTGGTAAGTATTGTAACATCACCGGCATAGGATACGGGCTTGCTTTCAGCCACTGAAGACCAAACCCCGTCATGCAGGGCTTTGTTGAATGCTTCATTGCTACTCAGCTGTGTGGCCCAGTTACTCTTGATGTATATGTAATAGGGAGATGCACTAAGCTTTTGTGACAGTATTGCTTTGGAAGCAAACGGATCATTTTCTGCTTTAGGAGTTGCCTCTGCCCAAGCCAATAAGCTCAACTGAGCCTGACGTGTATTAAACACATTGCTAATGGTGGGCTGCATAAAATGATACTCACCTGCTTTGGGTTCAGCATCTCCCCAACTTTCCAGATAATGGTTGTCGGGGCAGATGAATTGACAAACTGAAGCAGTTTCATCCTTGGTGGAAGAAAAACTTACAGAAAGGGATGCCTTTTTGATGGCATCTGCCCATTTTGCATTGTGGCTGTATACCGGATTGGTGTTGTAGAAAATTATAGCAGACACCTTGCCAGCAGACAAATCGTTTAGCAGATTATCCGTATCGGTATCAACGCCTTTAAACTGGTTGCTGTGGTTGCTGATATCAATGGTTTTGCCATAGTTTTCAAGCAACATATTGATACCATTTACCAATTTCTGGGCAGCGGTATTGTTAGAGCCTGAAATGACCAGGGATTTACCTTTGGCATTCCACAAGAGTTCAGCTGTTTTTTTAATGCTGTTACCCGCAAGTTCGCCGTTCTGGGGCACCGCAATCTGTTTGTTACCTGCTTTTTCTGCCAGGTAATTATACAAACTGCCAAGATAGAGTAATTCTTTAGATGCCTTCATAGGGAAACGTTCATCCGCATTGGTTCCCGTCATACTGAGATTGGACTCAAACTGAATGTGCTTACTCATGGTTTTACCGGCGGTTGGTATGCGATTGGCAACATAACCTTTGGTAAATTCCACCGGAGAAATCCAGGTTCCCAGGAAGTCGGCTCCAAAACTTACAATAAGTTCGGCATTTTCAAACTTGTATGCCGGAATAGCGGCCTTACCAAAATCGTCTTTATTGGCTGAAATGATACCACTATAAGAAATGGCATCGTAGGTTATATGTTCGGCGGTGGTGAATTTTGATTTAAAATCAGCAATTGACTTCAGCGTAGACGGACTGTGTATGGTACTGCTAAGAATAACGATTCTGCCTTTCGACATTTCAGTTTCCTTAAGTCTGTCCGAAACCATCTTATCAATTTTGGTCCAATCGGCAGTTTCTGCACCATTGGCAACAGGGTTTGCCAATCTTTCAGTATCATATAATGAAAGTATTCCGGCTTGTCCGGTAGCACACAAACCACCCTTACTAACGGTGGAACGGGGGTTACCATCAACCTTGATGGGGCGGCCTTCTCTCACCTTCACTTCCACGCCGCAGGCCGTACTGCACGAACCGCAGGTAGATGAGTAATATGAGGCAACGCCGGGAGTAACATCATCGGGTTTAACCAGGTATGGAACAGCATGTCTAACCTTGGTTTTGTAACAAGCTGCCAGGGCTACTGCGGTAACACTAAATCCAAAAAATTTCAGAAAATCCCTACGATTTGAATTTAGCTCCACCCCTTCTTCACCCAAAACCTCGTCAAGAGGAAGCGCATCGGGAAACTCATTTTTACGGGCTGCCAGGAACGCCGGGTCTTTGGCCAGCTCCTCTTCACCTTTCCAGTACTTTATGTTATTGGACATGTTTGTTTTTTCTATTAATAATGACACTTAGCACACTCAAGACCACCATTCATGGCCGGGGTGATTTTCACCTTACCATCGGGACCGAAATACTGACTCTTGTTCTTGTGGTCTTTCAAATCTTTAGCCGCTTTTTCATGCAGAGCAGCATAGTAATTATTGTTGGCCGCATCAATGCCTGCATTTCTGTGACAATCGATACACCAGCCCATTTGCAGAGAACTCCACTGTTGAACAACTTCCATTTTCTCAATAGGACCGTGACAAGTTTGACAGGCAAGTCCGGCTACTTTCACGTGCTGACTATGATTAAAATAAGCATGGTCGGGCAGATTGTGGATTCTTACCCAACGAATGGGTTTGGGATTAGGTCCAAATGCCTCAGCACCAATCTTCTCAGGGTTGTAATCCAGCGCTTTGTATATTTTAGCAATTTGCGGTGATATTTCATCTCCTTCTGCTGTCGATGCTTTTTGAACACCTTTGTGACAGTTCATACAAATGTTCAGGGAGGGAATGGTAGCAGATTTACTTTCTTCTACCCCAATATGGCAGTATTTACAATCGATTTTAAGATCACCTGCGTGCAATTTGTGGCTGTAGGCTATGGGTTGGGTTGGGGCATATCCCTTTTGAACACCCACTTCCGTTATCCCGAATTTGTATGACCAAACGAAACCAATTCCCCCGAGAATTACCACCGTAAACACCGTCAAAACGGTAGGATTCATTTTTGCCAGTTTTTCAGGCAAAAGTCTCTTAACAAAAGATACTTTGGCATCATCATCAGCGGTGCCATCCTGCTCAGCAGCAAGTCTGCGTAGGGTATTTCTAACCTTGCCCAGAATGATGAGAACGATAACAAAAATGCCAATGAGGGCCAATAAAATATACAGAGAATTGGAATCAGACTTACCGGAATCCCCTTCAACTGCAGCTGTAGCCTTGGGAGCTGCCGGCTTAGGGGCCGTTTTAATGTATTCCAAAATGTTCTTTACCTGATCGGGTGAAAGATTTTCAAAGATGTTCATGGCTGCACCGCCGTACTCTTTGTAAAGTGCATTGGCGTCTGCATCGCCGCTCTTTCTAAATGCTTCGTTGTTACGAATCCATTTGATCAGCCATTCTTCGCTTCGTCTTTCTGTGACACCCCTAAGCGCAGGGCCCACAACTTTTTTGTCCATTGCGTGACAGCTGCCACAGTTGTTCGCTTCATAGAGCTTTTTACCCTCTTCGGCGCTGGCCTTAAATTCCGCTTTCAAAGAAACTGAAAGTGAAATTGCGGCTGCCAGTACCAAAGTTCTCATTTGTCTTTGCATGCTTATTTGAACGCAGTTATTCGCGGTGCAAATATAGAAAGTGCATCATGGCGGTTAAAACAAATTGTTCACATTGATTACAATTTAAAAAGATTCTAAATACATAGTTTATATAACTGAATATCAACATTATAATATTAATTTGAAATCGGTTGTTGTAAACTGTCCCAAAAGGTATACACAGTCAACGTATAAATAAGTTGAGCAAAGAATGACAATTTTGTAATGTGATATTGGGAAAGAAAATTGTTGTTGTGCTTCCTGCATACAATGCGGGCAAGACACTCGAGAAAACCTACCGAGAGATACCTTTTGACATTGTAGATGAGGTTATTTTAGTGGATGATGCAAGTAAGGATAATACATCACAATTGGCAAAGGAGCTTGGGATTGGCCACGTAGTCGTGCATAAAAACAACCGAGGTTACGGGGGCAACCAAAAGACCTGTTATGATACTGCAAAGGAACTAGGAGCTGATGTAGTGGTTATGCTTCATCCTGATTATCAATATACTCCCAGGCTCATTAGAAGTATGGTGTATTTAATAGCAGAAGGGGTTTATCCGGTGGTGTTTGGAAGCCGTATTTTAGGTAAAGGTGCTCTTAAAGGCGGCATGCCTATGTATAAGTACATCGCCAACCGATTACTTACACTGTTTCAAAATATCATGCTAAATCAAAAACTGGCAGAATATCACACCGGGTATAGGGCTTTTTCGGGAGAAGTACTAAAAACGGTTAAATATCATCTTAATTCCGATGATTTTGTTTTTGATAATGAAATGATAGGCCAAATCTTCATGAATGGATTTGAAATCGGAGAAATCACCTGCCCCACCAAATATTTCGAAGAAGCAAGCTCCATCAATTTTGCCAGAAGTTCTAAATACGGATTAGGGGTATTGCGTGTAAGTATTACTTACAGACTCTGCAAATGGGGAATTTATCGCAGCCCTATTTTTCGTTAATTTTTTGAATACGGAACCCTGATTTCTTCGGTATGCAGCATGTTTTGCTGCTCAAATTCCAGGTAACAGGCAAGCGCCAGCTGAGAGTAATTCTGGGCTTCACTTCTAAAATACCCTGCACTGGTTTTCCATAGGGTTTTAATCAGATCATTACCTTTCACATGGCCGGGAAGAGCAGCCACAGCCGTTTTCACGGTGCCTGCACCTGCATTATAATTGTGAAGAGCCAGTAGTTTGAACCACATAGCAGATTCATCTACTTCAAATCCATAGGTTTCGCACCACTTGCGCGCATACGGAACGCAAATTTCTTTAATAAGTCTTGCTGCCGCATAGGCACTGCGGTCGAAATTCTCTCTTTCGTCCACATATCTGTCGACCCGAAGTCCATATTGACGGGCCACAAAAGGCATCAGTTGAAAGTTGCCATAGGCACCCGCAGTACTTTTTTGCCTGTCAGAACCGGGACTTTCAATCAGCAATACACTTTGGGCATAGAACGGATCGACACCAAAACTGTCAAACAGGGTGATTCCCCGCTCCATTTTCCCGGCTATCTTGTCAAAGCGATAAAAATGGCTTCTACCGGAGGTGAATCGAATATGTTTATTGGAATCCACCCTGTATTTTCTGGCCAGTTCATCTCTGAACTCAGCCAAGCGGTTAAGCGACTCCAGGCTGTCTATCAATTTCTTTGGGAACACGGCAAGTCCCTTTCTGTTTTCTATCACATTGGCCAGCACGCTGTCTTTGCTCAACGTTACAATTCTTCGCCAGAATTTGATTTCCGGAAGCGTATCCCAGCCGTCCTTTCGAATACAACCCACCTTAAAATAGCAGATTTTTGCTCCATCACTTTTTCTTACGGTGCAAATTTCGCGAATACAGGTGCCCTGATCTACGGGTGATTTTGCCAAGTCAGATTCGGACGACGATGCTGAATTACACGACACCGCCATCACCAGGGATAAAGTCAAAGCAGACAAAGCTGTTCTAATCGAGTTTGTAAGAGAATTCATTCTTTTATATTACAATAAATGTTGAGG
>JBEDNI010000021.1:0-14858 GCA_041170685.1 Bacteroidota bacterium
CAATTCGTGTCCTCAGCCGAAGCCGTTTCCTACATTGATGCCATTAAAATTCAGCCGGGTTCTCTCGTTTTAGAGACTTTACTGAAAAGTATGGCTAATGATTTAAAAGAAGCCGGTAATGCGTATGCCGGATATGTGATTTCAGATTTTCAGACAGGTTTTGTTGGAAAGCCCTCAAATATTAGCGAAATCAAAGGAATTCCGATAAAGCTGGTGAAAATAACTTCAAGTCCTAGAGAAAACATCAGTATTGATTCGGCATGGCTTGTAAAACCTTATCTTGTTCCGGGTGAAAAAAACAGTATTCAATTTAGTGTGTCTAATTATACGAAGGAACCGTTGCAGGACTTTCCGGTGAAATTATATGCTGAAAATGGACTGTTGGGCACGGGTCGAGTTTCTGTGATGCCCGGAACTTCAAATGTTGGATCGATAGATTTTACAGCAGAAAATAAACGCTATAATCCCGGCAAACTGCAAATTGATGAGCCGGGGGCAGCCTTCGATAATGTGTTGTATGTCAATCTTAGCGCTCGAACAACGCGGAAAGTTAATATTAGCAGTTCCAACAGGTTTTTGAATCAGGTGATTGAAGCGCAGCCGTTTCTATCAGTATCATCCGCTGTCAATCCATTTTCAGGTCAGTCAGGGTCCTCTGATGACGTTTTTATTTGGGTTGGACCCGGAAATTTTTCAAAAACGCAGGCGGAAAATGTAAGAGATTGGCTTTCTGCTTCGGGAGCCACATGCATTGTTGCTGCCGATTTAAACACAACAGCCGATGCGATGGTGGAAATACTGGGTTTTCCTGATTCTAAATATGAAAACACCTCACTTCGTATTTCGGAGAAGGGTTTTACCCATCCGTTTTTTAAAGGTGTTTTCAGGCAAATTCCTAAAAATATGGCTGTGCCTGAAATTAGAAAATATCGAAGTACTTCAGGATTAAACGGTGCAGGTGAGGTCATTTTAACCTTGGAAAATGGGGATCCTTTTTTACTGAAGTTTAAGGTAGGTAAAGGTACATTGTATTTTTTTACGTCTCCTTTTCAGGAGGATGCGGGTAATTTTGTGAAGAGCTCATTATTTCTCCCCTTGCTTACCCACGCCATGATTGCAGAAACAGCAAACCCGCAATTATATGGAGTTTGCCTGTCAAAAACTGTCTTGCCTTTGCAAAACGGGTTGAAATACCATGAGAAACCTCCGCTGATTAAATTAAATAATTGGGAATCGGTGGCGGAAATGAGCATGACGCCCAATGGGTATGGAATATATTTGGGTGCTCAGCCAGAAAATGCGGGTAATTATACATTATTGGAAAGTGGTTCTGCAAAAGTTGTGGGATCTATATCAGTGAATGACAGTCGTATTGAGAGCAATCCCAATATGGTATTGGAATCCTCAATTAGGCCCTGGATGGAAGTAAATGGCATACAATGGACTTCCGGAGACAATGCCGTGGCTGCTTACCAGGCCAAAATATCAGACACTTCCTGTTGGCGCTTGTTTATTTGGCTTGCTGCTGTTTTTTTCGCATTGGAAGTTCTGGTTCTGGTATTTTGGGATTATCGAATAATTAAACAAAGAAAAAGCGAATAGGATGACTACAATACTTATCAAATCTGCCCAGGTCATTGACATTGAGTCAGCCCATCACGGTAAACAGACTGATATCTTTATAAAGGATGGCATCATTGAAGCCATGGGTGCTGAACTCAGTATGCAGGCAGATCAAGAACTGAACGCCAGTGGTCTTGTAGCCAATACCGGCTGGTTTGATATTCTTTCGTATTGCGGCGAACCTGGAGAGGAGTGGAAAGAAGATTTGAACAGTCTCTCCAGGGCAGCCCAGTCAGGGGGATTTACGCATCTGGCTGTGCTGGCCGGTAATCATCCTCATCCAGATCACGCAGCCGCCATCTCAGCTTTACAAAAATCGATTGTTGGTTTGCCCGTTCATATTTTACCTCTTGGGAATATTACCCAACAGGCTCAGGGTAAGGATATGACCGAGTTTCATGATATGGCCAAAGCGGGTGCTGTTGGATTTAGCGATGGGGACCATCCTATTTCTGATACCGGATTGATCTCTAGAATCATGGAGTATAATGCGGGTTTAAAGTTACCGGTATTGTTTTTCCCGTTCGACAGAAAACTTGCACCCGGCGGCAGAATGCATGAAGGTGTGCAAAGTGCCGCTTTGGGTCTTAAAGGTATGCCGGCTGTAAGTGAAAGCGCAGCGCTGGATCAAATACTGCAGATAGCTGCTTGGTTGAAAGTACCGGTTAGAATAATTAGGGTCAGCAGTGCTGAATCAGTGGATCTCTTGAGAAAAGCCAAGGCCGCCGGAATCGATGTAAAGGCTGCAGTTCCGGCGTTTAACCTGTTGTTTACAGATGAAAACTTGGCTTCGTTTGATGAGAATTATAAGGTGTTGCCACCCTACAGATCTGAAAGAGACCGAATGGCACTTTGGCAGGGTCTTACCGATGGTACCATCGATGCGGTAATGAGCAACCATCATGCCCAAGATATTGAAAACAAAGCCGTAGAATTTGAATATGCCGGATGGGGTACCTCGGCTGTACAAACCGTTCTTCAGGCCGTTACAGGTGGGGGAAACCCCGATTTGAATCTGATTGCCGCCACCCTTTCTTCCGGTCCCAGAAAAATCATGGGGCAGCCTAAAGTGAGTCTCAATCCGGGGCAACCTGCAGATATTACACTGTTTAGTCCAACTACAGAATGGATGTTTGATTCTTCCTATAATTACAGCAAGGGTGTAAATCAGCCGTTAATTGGCAAAACCCTCAAGGGTTACGTTACCGGGACGGTAAAGGCAGGTATCTGGTACCCTAATCCGATGTCGGTTAAAAATGCCTGAACGGGTATTACTCCATGAAGCACATTAGCAGTCTGCAAAATCCTCTAGTCAAGGAAACCTTGCAGTTGCTTGAAAAGAGCCGTTTTCGTAAATCTACCGGCCTTTTTGTGGCTGAAGGACTAAATGAACTGAAAATGTGCCTCAAAGCAGGTTATACCTTTAAAAACCTGTTTTTTTGCGAAAAAGATATATCCCGGGGGGAGCTTAGTACATGGTTTTACCCACTTGAGCCGAATGCAGAGTTGATATCGGTTTCAGAGGAAATTATGGCAAAACTGGCATACCGATCCGGTGTGAAAAATGCAGTTGCCGTTGTTGAGGCAAAAAAACCAACGCAAATTTCGCTTACTCAACGGGCCAATCCTTTTTATGTGATTGCCGAATCCGTTGAAAAACCCGGCAATTTAGGGGCGCTTCTGAGAAGCGCGGATGCTTCGGGTGTTACTGCGGTTATTCTTTGTGATCCTTCAGTGGATATTTATAACCCCAATGTCATAAGAAGCAGTGTGGGATGTGTTTTTAGTGTTCCGGTACTTGTGATGAAACCTGAAGAAGCCCTGCATTTTTTAAGGGAACAAAAAATTTCGGTATATACCACGTTTATGGATAATTCGGTAAGTATCTGGGATCAGGATTTAACCCACTCTGCAGCGGTGGTTGTGGGAACGGAAAGCACCGGTCTGAGCGATTTCTGGAGGTCCGCAGGTGTCAATGTGAATATTCCCATGAATGGCAGCGTCGACAGTCTGAATGTATCAACCGCCGCAGCATTGATGATGTTTGAAATGGCAAGACAACGACAAAAGGCCGGAGGTAACAATGAATAGCGGGATTTTGGTGCTCGGTGCCGGCAGAAGTTCTCGTTTTCTTTTGTTGCAATTGACGGAGTTTTGCCATAAAACGGACCGGTCACTCACGGTGTGTGATTCCAGCCAAAAGGAACTGGATAAACATACTTTTGATTTGCAGCTTGAGCGCAAAACAATAAACGCCTCAGATCCGGAAGCATTGGAGTTGCTCATTGCAGGCAAAGAAATGGTGGTTTCATTGCTTCCGCCCCCTATGCATCCCACAGTGGCAGCCATGTGTTTAAAGCACAAAAGCCATTTTGCCTCTGCCTCATATGTGGGTGCAGCCATGCGTGAGATGGATGAAGCAGCCGGGAAAGCCGGATTGGTGTTTTTGAATGAACTGGGCTTGGATCCGGGCATTGATCATTTAAGTGCTATGAAAGCCATGGATGCAATTCGGGCTGCTGGTGGTAAAATTACCACGTTTGAAAGTTATTGTGGGGGGCTTGTTGCTGAAAAAGCCTGTGGTTACAATCCCTGGAAATACAAATTCAGCTGGAATCCCCGCAACGTAGTGTTGTCAGGGCAGGGCGGCAACAGTATTTACAGGCAGCAAAAGCAGTTGAGAAGTATTCCATGGCACCGCCTGTTTGCCGAGTCAAAAACCCTTTCCATTCCGGGACTGGGTCAATTTGATGCCTATGCAAACAGAGACAGTCTGACGTATGAATCGTTATATAAATTAGAAGACGCAGATACCATATTTAGGGGGACGCTTAGACGTGAAAATTTCTGCAAGAACTGGCAGGTTTTGGTTTCGCTGGGTTTCACAGATGGGCAGTCACCACTTCCGGAAAATATATTTTGTGTGAATGATTTGAGCTGTGTTTTGACAGGAAAGCAAACAGATCAGCAACTATCAGACTGGTTGCTTAAAAATAGATGGATCAGCGAAGAACAGGCCGTTTGGTTTGATTTTTTGAATCTGGATAGCACTTGGCCTTTAGATTCCAAATTTAATAATGCCGCTGAAGTGCTGGAAGCTGTTTTACTGGAAAAGTGGAAGCTAATGCCCGGAGATTGCGATGAGGTGGTGATGTATCATAACATAGGATTCGAAAAAGACGGCAGAAAACAACAATTGCATTCCATGCTATGTGTGAGGGGTGAGGATGATATGCATACCGCCATGTCAAAAACCGTGGGTCTGCCGCTCGCTTTGGGTGTTGAACTGGTGCTGTCCGGAGAGTGTCCCGAATCGGGGGTGGTGATTCCTGTAAGTAATTACTGGTATAAGCAGATTTTACCCCGACTGGAAGAAATGGGAATTTCCTTTACAGAGCAAATAGAAATTTGCGATTGAAATGCAACGCAAAATCTTACGCCGTTTGTAACTTCGTGACCTGAAATTATCATGAATGACATTATCAATTCAGGCAAAGCTCCCGAGCCCGTAGGATTGTATCCACATGCGCGGCGTGTTGGCAATCTTCTATATTTAAGCGGTGTGGGTCCCCGTGAAAAAGGCACCAAAAAGATACCGGGAGTAGAATTGGACGAAAATGGAAACATCGTTTCTTATGATATAGAAACACAATGCAGGAGCGTTTTTCAGAATGTACGCTGGATACTGGAAGACGCTGGCAGCAAGTGGGAAAACATCATCGATGTAACCGTTTTTCTCACCAATATGAAGGATGATTTTAAAATCTACAATCGCTTGTGGGCAGAGTATTTTGCCGATAATCCACCTTGCAGGACTACCCTGGAAATCAATTGTCTTCCCACACCCATAGCCATTGAGCTTAAGGTGCTGGCTACCATAGATTAATGATCCTGTAGCTTTCCCTTTAGGCGTGATATCTGCTGTTTTAAGGCATTTACGGCCCCGTCTGCGGCATTTTCAAATGAGGTATCCTGTTGCATAACAAACAATTCTTTTTCAGGAACCTTCACACGAATTTCAAGTGTTTTGTTGCGCTTGGTATCTGATTTCTCCTCTTTGAGAATCACTTTTACTTCCTGCATGCGCTGATACATGCGGTTTAATCTTTCCAACTTACCGGAGATTACATCCATAATCTTCGGTTCTGCTTTTAGGCCAATGGTTTGAAAATGAATATTCATGGTTTTATATGTTAAAAATTGATGTTGCAATGCCGAAAACATCGTTAACAACAATTTACTTAAAGATAACGCTAAAAAGGATGATTTGTGTCAGTCTGTAGACGAATGTGCCGGAAAATCCGACCGATTTTAATTCCTTGGGTGCAAAGCGTGAATTTTCTTCAGTTTCTCAAAACTATTTTTGGTATAGACCTGGGTTGCGGCGAGACTGGCATGACCAAGAATTTCTTTGATGGCCATCAGTTGAGCACCATTATTTAACATGTGCGTTGCAAAAGAATGTCGAAGTACATGTGGACTTGTTTTGAGGGCATCGCTAAACAGTCTTAAGTATTGGTTTACCAATCGATAAATATACATGCGGTACATGGGTTTGCCGTTATCCAGAGTGAAAAGCAATCCTTTTCTGCCATGTAGCCATTCTTTCAGCCCTTCCATAATTTCATCGTGCAATGGAATTAATCTTTGTTTGTTCCGTTTGCCCGTTACCTGAACCGTTTTTCGGTTGAGGTCTACATCGCCGCAATGTATGGCAGTAAGCTCACTCAGACGCATTCCGGTGGAATAGAACAATAGCAGCAGTAAACGGTCACGCTGTCCGGTTTCCTGCTCGTCCCATGGAAAATGCGTAAACATATTTTGTAAATCTCTGGCAGGAATATCCTGTACTATGCGTTTGGGCATTTTAGGCAGGCTGATTTTGGAAAGTGGATCGCTTTTGAGGGTGCCGTGCTTGCGGAGATACCGGGTGAATGAGCGAAGTACTGAAATTTTCCGGTGCACAGTCCTTGCCTGCAATCCCGATTGCATAAGTTCGGCCATCCAGCCCCTAACGGTCATTGCATTGAGGCCGGAAAGGAGGGTAACGCCCTCTTTTTGACAGTACATATCAAACTGCTGCAAGTCGTTTTCATAGGCGGCAACTGTATGAACAGACATTCGCCGGTTCAGTGCCAGATAATCCAGGAAATCCACAGCTGCTGCATGCATTTATACAAATCAAACGGTGCCAGGCTTTTTTTATTGCATTTTTTTATGAACCCATGTGCATAAATCCTAAACAAAGACCGTTAAATATGGGAAAAACAAATAACTTCGTCCGCATGCTGACCAGAAAAGACTTTTTAAAGTTAACCGGTGTAGTTTCATTAGCCGGGATGCTGGGTGAAGCCCGGTCTCAGGGAAAAATAAAAAACAAAGCTCCGGTGGTGGTATCTACCTGGGATTTTGGGCTTGAAGCCAATGCTGCTGCATGGTCTTTGCTGAGCAAAGGGGGACATTCTTTGGATGCTATTGTGGAGGGAGTAGCAGTTCCGGAGAAAGATCCCAATATTACATCAGTTGGTTTCGGTGGTTTACCTGATAGGGACGGAAGGGTAACTTTGGATGCATGCATCATGGATGATAAATTGAATTGTGGTTCGGTTGCCTGCCTGGAACATATCATGCACCCTGCTGCCGTTGCTAGAATGGTAATGGAAAAAACTCCGCATGTTATGCTCGCGGGAGAAGGAGCTCTGAAGTTTGCACTGGAGCAGGGTTTTAAAAAAGAGAATTTGCTCACGGCCCAGGCCGAAGCCGCTTGGAAGGAATGGCTTAAGGAATCCAAATATGCTCCGACTCCCAACTGGGAGCTTAACCATGATACCATTGGTATGCTGGCTATTGACCTGCAAAATCGCCTTTCGGGGGTTTGCACCACCAGTGGCCTGGCCTGGAAAATGCATGGAAGGGTAGGTGATTCACCCATTATTGGAGCGGGTTTGTATGTGGACGGGGAAGTTGGCGGAGCCACCTGCACAGGACTGGGAGAGGAAATGATTCGTATGGCGGCCGCTCACAGTGTGGTGGAGGCCATGCGCAGCGGAAAGGGTGTTCAGGCTGCCTGTGAAGCAGTCATTAAGCGATATTATCGTAGGCGGGGCGAAGCAGCCAGAGGCAAACAGGTTTGTCTGCTTGCTATGGATAAAAATGGTAATGTAGGGGCCTACAGTCTGATGCCGGGTTTTGTGTATTCATTAACCTGCGAAGGAGTGCATAAAACGTATAAATCAACCTACCTGCTGGAATCATAAAAAAAGCCGCTTGAAGCGGCTTTTTAAGGTATAACTAAGTGTTTATGGTTCCATTTCCTGGCGCTGCATCTGCTGACGGTACGCAGCACGTATCTTTTGCATACGCTTGGTGATACAGGGCTTCTCAAAAGATTGACGGGCTCTAAGTTCTTTTACCACGCCGGTCTTTTCGAATTTCTTTTTGAATTTCTTCAGCGCTTTGTCTAGCGAATCGCTTTCTTTTACGTTGATAAGTATCATGTTTTTTCCTACCTACTTTCTTTTTTGGGAGTGCAAATATAACAAAAAATATTCAAATTTCAAAATATTTACGACTTCAAAACCGCTCTGCTTATAACCAGTTTTTGAATCTCGCTGGTGCCTTCACCGATGGTGCATAATTTGCAGTCGCGATAAAATTTTTCTACCGGAAAATCCTTGGTATATCCGTAACCACCGAAGATTTGAACGGCCTCATTGCTGCAAAAAACACTGACTTCGCTGGCATAATACTTGGCCATGGCGCTCTCTTTATTGATACTTTTTCCTTTGTTTTTAAGATTGGCGGCCTGGTGTGTGAGGAGTTCTGCAGCTTCAATCCGGGTGGCCATGTCAGCCAGTTTAAAACCAATTGCCTGGAAATTTGCGATGGGTTGTCCAAATTGCTGACGCTCTTTACTGTATTTAACGCTGGCCTCATAGGCGCCTTTGGCGATGCCCAGTGACAATGCTGCTATGGAAATTCGTCCACCGTCCAGAATCTTCATGGCCTGAATAAATCCATCACCTACATTACCTAAACGGTTGGCATCAGGTATCCGGCAATCTTCAAAGATGAGCTCAGCAGTTTCACTGGCGCGCATACCCAGCTTATTCTCTTTTTTACCTCCCCTGAAACCCGGAGTGCCACGTTCTACTACGAAAGCCGTAATGCCATGGCTATCCAGTAAATCGCCGGTTCGGGCGAGTACTACTGCTACATTGCCGGTAATGCCATGGGTTATCCAGTTTTTGGTTCCATTTAGGATCCAGTCATTGCCGTCTTTTTTTGCCACGCACTGCATTCTTAAAGCATCGGAACCGGTATTGGCCTCTGTTAGCCCCCATGCTCCTATCCATTCTCCGGTTGCCAGTTTTGGCAGCCAGTTCTTTTTTTGTTCTTCATTGCCAAACATCATGATGTGACCTGTGCACAAGCTGTTGTGTGCGGCCATGCTCAATCCGATGCTGCCGCAGACCTTGGCCAGTTCTTCAATGGCAGCCACATACTCATGGTAGCCCAGCCCCGATCCGCCGTATTCTTCAGGTACCAGAACGCCCATCAGTCCAAGTTCTCCCAACGCTTTGAAAATGTGTACAGGAAATTCCTGACTTTCATCCCATTCCATAAAATAGGGTTTAATGTTCTTTTCGGCAAAGTCCCTCACAGTCTGCCTAATCATTGTCACATTTTCATCTGAAGTAAATTCCATATAATTCTGCAAAATTACGTATCTGTGTTACATGTATGTGTACACAAAATCACATTTGGGTAAACAATGTAGATTATTCGTTGAAATCCAGGTAAGGCAGTAGTCTCGTCAGTTCAGCATTGGAAATAATTTTAATTTCTTTGAGATGCTGTTCGGTTAATCGGCCATGTTGATTGCGATATGCGATGATTATCCGCGCCTGTTTTTCGCTTAGGTATGGGTGTTTTTTCAGCAGTTCGAGGCCGACTGTCTGTATAGGGATTTTGCGCAGTAAAGTTGTGTTGATCCGTAAATTCGGCATTAGTTTTTGTAATACAGCGGTATCTGTAAAGCGTGTTTCTAAGATTTGTTCTTTTTGGTAAAAGCCACCCAGTGCATCGCGAAACCGTATAATTCTGATAGCGGTTTTACTACCAATACCCGGCAATGCAATCAGATCGGAAGTGTCGCAGCCATTCAGTTCTACTATACTTATTTCTTTTGTTTTGTTGTTGCGAAAAGTGGGTTTGGCTAATGCTTTTTTTAGTACAGCTGTGTCAATGCCTGTTTCATTGCTGAGTTCCGAAAGCGATGAGTACTGATACCCCAATTTGATTTTTTGATATACCCGGTTTGCCTCATCTGCAGATAATCCCATGTTTTCCAGATCTTCCTGTTTTAGCCGTTTCCAAGGGGTGACTCTTGTTCTTTTCTTCTTGAAAAACGAATCAGTAGCAGCCAAGTGCCTTGAAATTAGCACTGCTCGTTGCAAACTGTCTGTTTGATACACTATGGAATCCTGCTTTTCAGTGCCTAACAGGGCAGGGATTAGGGCCAAAACAATGGAGATGATTAGCATAAAAAAAGCCCCGGCATATTCGCTCCTTGTTAGAGACAGCCACTTGCCGGGGCCTTGATTTTGCATAGCGTATTAATTTTTTGCCGTAGCGAGTTTCTCCTGACGGTATTCGCCGCTATCCAGCTTATGCTTAATTGCTTTGAAGGCACTGATGGTTTCAGCTACATCTTCCAGCGTATGCACGGCTGTGGGAATAAGACGAAGCATAATCACTCCCTTGGGAACCACCGGATAAACCACGATGCTGCAGAAAATATCAAAATTTTCACGCAGATCAAAAGTCATGTGGGTAGCCTCGGGTATGGTGCCGTTCAGCAGCACAGGGGTAACGGGGGTTGTGGTAATGCCAATATTGAAACCGGCTTCACGCAGTCCGCCCTGCAGCGCATTCACAATTTTCCAGAGATTATCTTTCAATTCGGGGCGGGTCCGCATAAGTTCAAGGCGCTTGATAGAGCCCACAGTCATCGGCATGGGCAGTGCCTTGGCATAAATCTGACTGCGCATGTTGTACCGTAGATATTTAATGATTTGTGCATCGGCGCCTATGAATGCTCCAATACCGGCCATGCTTTTGGCAAATGTGCTGAAATAAACGTCAATACCATCCATGCAGTTTTGCTCTTCACCGGTACCGGCGCCGGTTTTGCCCATGGTGCCAAAACCGTGTGCATCATCCACAAACAGGCGGAAATTGAACTTGTCTTTGAGTGCAACAATTTCTTTCAGTTTGCCCTGAGAGCCGCTCATACCAAAAACACCCTCTGTGATTACCATGATGCCTCCACCGGTTTTTTCGGCCAGCTTGGTAGCATGGTTAAGTTGTTTTTCGAGGCTTTCAATATTGTTGTGCTGATACATGAAGCGTTTTCCAATGTGGAGGCGCATTCCATCAATGATGCAGGCATGAGATTCTGCGTCATAAACGATGATGTCATGTCTGTCTACCAGGGCGTCAATGGCTGAAACCACCCCCTGATATCCGTAATTCAGTAGAATGACGTCGGGTTTACCAATAAAATCGGCCAGGTCTTTTTCCAGTTGTTCATGGTAATTACTGTTACCGCTCATCATGCGGGCTCCCATTGGGTAAGCCATGCCAAACTGCGCTGCAGCATCTGCATCTGCCTTCATTACCTCCGGATGGTTGGCAAGTCCCAGATAGTTGTTTAAGCTCCAGTTTAGCTTCATTTTTCCATTGAACATCATCCTCGGACCTATTGGACCCTCCAGTTTTGGAAAGGTAAAATAGCCGTGAGCGTCATCAGCATGTTCGCCCAGAGGCCCCATGCGGTTTACTACTTTTTTAAAGATATCGTTTACCATGAAATGATATAGGTTATTCGCAACAAAGGTACAATGATTTCGTAATTATATGATGCTATCTGCCGACAAGGAAAATGCAGGGTTTTTTCCCTAAAGTGACTTTGGATATTTTCCAAGCGGCTACGGTCTGTGTTTTAATAAATCCGTCTGGTTCATGAAGGTTGCAGGCAAGGCATATTTTTAAGGAATCATTCAGGATGCTCAACAAATGTGTCAGCAACCGGTCTGATCGGTAGGGTGCCTCTATCAGCGCCTGTGTGTAGCCGGTTTTTTCGCAATCTTTTCCCAATTTCCCTACAAAAGTTCGCAGTTCTTCTTCCTTAACCGGTGCATACCCATGAAAGCAAAATTGCTGTCCGTTTAGTCCGCTACCACTAAGTGCCAGCAGCAAACTGGACGGGCCGGTAACCGAGATTACGGAAATATCCTGACCGTGCGCCCAGGAGGCAATCTCAGCTCCGGGATCTGCCATGCCCGGCACCCCTGCTTCACTGGCCACGCCAATGCTGCCATTTCGTATGTTGTCATTCAAAAATTGAATCAGGGAAATTTTATCATAATCCCTGTATAATTCAAAAATGTTGAGTTTTTCAATGTCTATGGAAAGCTTGAGTGACGAAACAAAGCGCCTGAAGGTGCGCGCATTTTCTACAACCCAACAATCAATTTCGGTGATGTGAGATTCGAATTCACGATGAAACATGCTTTCTGCCGACATGCTGCCCAGAGGCATTGGCATCATGACCAAAGTGGCTTTTTTTTGACGCTGAATTGGATTATTTTCCATAATTTTGTAATATGAAGTCTCGGTTCAGAAAGTTTGCCCTGTTAATATCATTGGCTCTTTCCGGTTTACCGAGTTGCTTCTCGCAAACCTACGGCAATGAGTGGATAGATTGGACACAGTTCCACGGTAAAATCAAAATCTGGAAGGATAATGTATATCGGCTGGGTTATTTTTCTATTGAACCCTGGTTTACTTCCAGGGGCCTGTTTCTCAATAATATCCCCATTTCAGACTTTGCCATGTATAACATGGGCAAACAGATTCCGGTGTATATCTATGATCAGAATTTAAATAACCGACTGGATGCATTCGATTACCTAGAGTTTGTAGGTCATCCTGCCAGCGGAGAAATAGATCAGGGTTTGTATGAAAAGCCCGAACATCAGCGGCATCAGTTAAAAAACATGATGTCGGATACCAATGTGTATTTCCTAACGCTCAGACCGGGAAGAAAAAATCTAAGATTCACCTTATTTACCGGCACTTCCTCAATTCCTCCGCGCAATTACCACATTAGCAGATTTGTTCATGCTCCCGATATTAATTATTGTGAAGGGGATTACATGGCGCTGGGAAGTAATGCAGTTTTTTACAGTGAATACATGGCAGGCGAGGGTTTTGTTGGGGATTATTTCTGGGCGCCAAGCCAGTACTCGGTGATGTTAAAACATCCCGATTTGAGTCCGCTGGGACCCATGCCTTTGCTTGAAGTCGGTTTGACAGCCCATACGCCACCTCCCGCGGGCAGCACATTGCCCAACAACCGATTCACCATGCATATTAGCGTGGATGGCAATGGTAAGAAGCTGCTGTCAGACACAACATTTTTGGGGGTAAAGCCAATAACACAGCGCATTAATATTAATGCATCAAATATGGGGCAGGACCAGTCATTTCTGATTTTTAACCCACAGTTGGTGAACGGAGCCAAAAGCAGTATGTATGGTCATTCTCATACCATCCTTGATTACCCCCGTAAAAATGATTTTAAAGATTCATCCCGTTACTTTTTCTATGAAGATACAGCTTTTGCAGCTCACACTGAAGTATGGACACATTTTGGGAAAAATAATCAGAATGCACCTGTTTTTTACGATGAAATCAATGGTTTGCGATACACGGGAACCGTAGATCCCACTACCCGTAACCTGAGTGTGGTTGTGCCGCCTATGTCAGAAAGAGGCAGAATAACTGTGATAGATGAAAGCCGCGTGGAGATGTTGCCATTTTCACGTGTGGACACGGTATCGCAGATTAATTATAATTATCATGTAGGTAATTGTGAGTTTTTGATGGTCTCCAGTCGGTCATTGGTTAGTCCCAAAGGCGAACTCAATGATTACAAGGCTCTGCGTGAAAACCGGTACAGTGTGCAGTTGAATATGGTGCAGAATCTATATGACTATTTTAGTTATGGTTTACCCCACCCGCTCGCCATTCGCAATTACTGTAAGTTTTTAATTGAAAAGAGCAGCCCTTCGTCACAGCCCAAGTTTTTACTGTTAATAGGGCGAGGATATGATAATGCCTATAATCGGGGTAACGGATTAAATCAGTTGCGCCCTCTCCAGAAATTTAATCATGTACCCACTATTGGTCATCCTGTCAGTGACTGGATGTTTACTTCCGGATTGGGAATTGCCAAACCCATGGAGCCGGCCATCGCCACAGGGCGTATTCCCGCGGACAGCGCAAAGGATATCAGCATTTATCTGGATAAATTAAAAGGATATATCCGCCCGGAAAATAATTATCAGGAATGGCAAAAACAGGTGCTGCATCTTAGTGGTGGCTCCAACGCTAATGAAACCAATATCATTAAAAACATCGTAGATGGCCTCCGTGTATATCCCGAAGGCGACCCCTTTGCCGGTGTGGTCACTCAGTTCTCAAAATCCTCTGTAGGCATTGTGGATCCTAATTTTAAAGATAAAATTGTAAGCCGTATCAACAGTGGAACCAGTCTGATCTCATTCCTGGGGCACGGCAGTCTTTCAGTTACTGATATTGACATGGGAACACCGGAAAAATACCTGAACGAGGGTAAATATCCCATTTGTTATTTCAATGGTTGTCAGGTAGGAAATCCTGCCTTGCCTACAACACAAAAGGGTTTGGGGGAGCGTATTTTCCGTGGGGAAAAGAAAGGTGCTATTGCCTTTATGGGTCAGGTTTCGCTCAGTGAATTGTATACCATCAGTTCACAAATGCGATATTTTTATGAAATTTATTTTGATTCAACCCCCAATAAAACCCATGCCAGGCAATTGTTTTTACAGGGAGATCCGGCGGTTGCCGTATACACCCCACAGCTTCCTGATTTGAGTATTGGCAGTGAGAGCATTTTTCTGAAACCCGAGAATGCATTTGCCCTGATGGATAGTTTTGATGTGGGTGTGGTATTGCGCAATTACGGACGGGGTATTAAAGACAGTTTCTCCGTAAATCTTCAGTGGACATACCCTGATGGAGTGACTAAAAGATATTATGGTTCACGTGCCACCCAGCGTGGTTTTGAAGATACCCTTTTCATACGGGTAGCATCAAAAGATGTTCAGGTGAAGGGTGAAAACTTT
>JBEDNI010000022.1:0-14663 GCA_041170685.1 Bacteroidota bacterium
TTTGGTGCGGGTTGCAGGGCAACCGTTATCTTCTACCGTCAATGTTACATTGTACTGCCCGGGTTTGCTATACTTATAGGTAGCATCCTTGCTGGTAGCGTTGGTGCCGGGAGTTACCCCGAAGTTCCACTTATAGGTTAGGGTTCCCAAACCTGTAGAAGTGTTGACAAACTGGTGGGTCTTGCCTTCGCAAACATTCAGTATGCGGAAGTTTACGTTGGGAAGAGGGCTCACCGTGATGGTGTCGCGCTTGATACGCTCATAGCCATAGATACTTGAAATCGCCTTGTAGGTTACGTAGTATACGCCGCCTTTGGGGTAGAAGTGAATGGGGTCTACCGCCTCACTGCTGTCTCCGTCGCCGAAGTACCACTTATGATCCAGGAACCCACTGGCAATTTTGGATTTATTGACAAACTCTACTGCATCACCTTCGCAAGTAACTTTGGTGCGGGTAAAGTCCGGCTCGGGAAGGGGGGCTACATAAAGATAATGTTTTAGGACGGTATCACAATTAAAGGGACCCAAGTCCTGTATGCTAACCTCGGCATAAACCTGAGAGTCTATATCAATTTTTGCAGGGGTATACACGAGACGTCCTGCAGCACCGCTAGAGGAAACAGGATCAGTCCAGGAGAACGTTGACAACACACGTCCTGACAAGGACTTCATGGTCACGTTTTTCACTTTCCATGCAGTATTATGACCGCTATTACTGTAACCTGTTGGCGCAAGCAAATCATAAGCCACCGTATCTCCCATTACAACTATATGTGGAGAACCTGTGCTACCAATTCCGGATTTCTTGGGAGCAGTCTGGAAAGGTTTGCCTGCAGTGAGTTTGGCACCATAAGGAGCAGGATTGATTTTCAAGGTCACGCTGTCGGGTGCACTTACACAGAGGTATTTTTTGTAAAAAATCTCAGTCTCAATAGTGTATCCGGACAATGCATTTCCGAAGTTAATCTGGTTGAGAGTACCACCAGACATGACGATATCTGAATTTTGATAGGTAAAGGATCCCAGCTTTGCAAGAATGGTGTTAGAAGCCGTTACCGTTGGATTAATATACACCGCATATTGCTGTCCCCCCTCCATGGTAAATGATACCTTAAGGTTACTTCTTTTGGAGCTGCCTGCTGAAACCACCGGTCCAGTATAAATTTTAGTCCACATACTAGATGTACCTGTGGCACCGGCATCGGACCAACGCCCTTTGCGAAGCCATACTTCTACGTCAAGCTGAGACCCGGCTGCAAAATTGAAGTCGTAAATATTCAGACCGATACTATCCACCGTTATATTGCCACCTGTTGTTCTGATGTCAAACATACTGGATGGCCAACCGTATGCAGGCGCATTTAACCCAGTCGTCAGCATGGCTTTTTCAAAATCAGAGTAAGAGGAAACATAGTATTTGTAGGTTGCGCCAGAGGCCAAATATGGCGTTTTGTAAGTTTTACCGCTACCTACATTTCTGGTGAGACTTCGGTCACTATACCATACTACTGAATCTGAAGCATTGGCAGGAACGCTGCGCAAAACCAGACTTTGACTTCCGCATACGGTGGTATCAATGGCATTTGGGGTGGGTTTACTGCCTGCAAATTTGAAGGCAAAAACAGCGGTATCATTTCTTCTGAAACTGTCTGTTTTGTTGTCGGGCTTGTCTGTCCATACCTGTATAGTATAATTGGTATTGGCTGTGTAGGTAAAGCTACTCACCACATTCAACAATGTATCAGTATTGGGAGATAGGCGTATCTTACGCCAAATCGGACCGGTAGTGGTTCCGTTTACGTTGTAATAATACTGGAAACTATCCATTGTAGCTCTACCATAATTTTTGAATCTGGCTTTGATGGGCTGCGTGTAAACACATTTGTCAGGCGTACTGATGGCTAAGGTTCCAGCATCTTTTTGGTAAGGGGGTAAAATGATAAAACGCAGCTCCATCCACTGATCACTACCACCGCAGGTGGCAGTATTGATACCTCCCCAGTTCGAATTCGCTGTACCAATTCCCGGACGTATGATGTAACCGGGGCTGGGACAATTTGAACCGGAACAGGTAGAGGGTGGATTGATCCATACCTCACCCAGATAGCGGTTGCACAATGTCCAAACGTTACCACCCACCGATGGGCTTGTGTAGGTTGTTACATTTCTCAGTGCGTTTGCAAAATCCTTAGCTACGGTGGCATCACTATGCGACAATCCGGTGGTGTTATAGGTTCCGGAAATCTTCATTCCAAGGTAGGAATAAGTGGAAAGCAACCTTGCACGAAAATTGTTCCATTTGGTAATTTGGGCAGCCGTTGCGGGTACACCATTTCTGAAGGTGTCTCGCCATACGATGTCCTGGGCATTCAGACTGGTCAAACTGATCCAGCATGAAACCAATAAAATCATGGAGTAGCGTATTGATTTTTTCATTTTACATTAGTTTAATCTCCAAATTAAATTGCAGCAAGTAAAATTACCAAACCATGAAATCATAAAATCATTTTAACCGAAAATCTCGGCCACACAACAAATACTCAATATTATTGTATTACAACCATCATAGTCATTTTACTTTTTACGGAGAATAAACACATAAGTAGTTTAATTACAGCTATTTGGTCCAATTATTATTGACTGTTTCAATTGGACAAAACGCATTAGAATAAGAAATCAAAATCCGAATTTGCCGAACAAATCTTTTATGTCAAATCATCAGAATATTTGAGTTTATTTCAAAAATAAAACATTATTAATCACTGCAATAGAGGACTTAAACAATTTAGACCACATCAAATTGTCACGGTATTGTAATTTAATTGTAATTTTTTTATCGTCGCATGCCCGGTAAGCCCATTCCCGGCATTTTTCGGTTTTGCATAGACTTCATCATCTGCCGCATTTGGTTAAATTGGGTAAGCAATTTATTTAGGTCCTGGATGCTTCGGCCACTGCCGCTAACAATGCGCTGTTTTCTGGATGCGTTGAGAATGTCAGGCTTTGCTCTCTCCCTGGGTGTCATCGACTGAATCATGGCTTCTATACCTTTAAAGGCATTTTCATCGATGTCCATATCCTTTATTTTACTTCCCACACCGGGTATCATGGCCATGAGGTCTTTCATGTTACCCATTTTTTTGATTTGCTGCAGCTGAATGAGAAAATCATCAAAATCAAAGCTGTTTTTGGCAATTTTCTTTGAAAGACGGGCTGCTTCCTCCTCGTCAAATGCAGCCTGGGCTTTTTCTACCAGGGTTACTACATCACCCTTACCCAAAATTCGACCGGCCATACGGTCGGGATAGAAGACATCCAATGCATCGGGTTTCTCACCATTGCTTACAAACTTAATGGGCTTATTCACGACCGATTTGATGGACAAGGCCGCACCACCTCGCGTATCACCGTCCAGCTTGGTAAGCACCACACCCGTAAAGTCCAGCACCTGGTTAAATGTGCGTGCGGTATTAACCGCATCCTGACCGGTCATAGAATCGACCACAAATAAAATTTCTGCGGGGTTGAGTGCCTTTTTGAGTGAGGCAATTTCATCCATCATTTGCTGGTCTACAGAGGTTCGACCTGCGGTGTCCACTACAACCACATTGTGATTGTGCTGTTTGGCAAATGCAATGGCGTTTCTGGCTATGCTTAGCGGATCATTGCTTTGGTCTTCACTAAAAACCTTTACTTCTGTAGCAGTACCCAGCACTTTGAGCTGTTCGCGGGCTGCGGGCCTGTATACATCGCATGCTACCAACAATGGGTTTTTTCCCTGCGACTTAAGGAATCTGCCCAATTTACCGGTGAAAGTAGTTTTACCGGAACCTTGCAACCCGGCTATCAATATAATCGCCGGACTACCGGATACTTTTAATTCAGACTGCTGTCCGCCCAGCAACTCCACCAGTTCATCATAGACAATTTTGGTCAGCAACTGCCCCGGAGAAACCGCCGACAGCACATTCTTTCCCCGGGCTTCTTCCAGGACCTTATCGGTAAATTCCTTCGCGACTTTAAAATTGACGTCGGCAGAAATAAGCGCTCTGCGAATTTCTTTTACCGTTTCGGCAACGTTTAAATCATTGATTTTACCCTGACCTTTGAGGGTTTTGAAGGCCTTTTCTAGTTTTCGCTGAAGATTATCAAACATAAATTAACGTACAAATTTACCACCATGCGGGTTCAGTTTGTATTACCTAAGTAAATAAACTGTGCCTTTTTTCTGATGTGGAACTCCGTCATAGCCAACGGCTTTTACCTCATAAATATACAATCCTACAGGACATTCCCTGTCCATAAAACGGCCATCCCAGCCCATAGCAGGATTATGGGTTGAAAACAACATCTGTCCCCATCGATTGAAAATTCTGAATTCATATCGAAGTGCAAGGTTTGGATGATTGCCAAACACATAGCCCAATGTAGGTTTAAACACTTCATTCAGGCCATTCTGGTTGGGTGAAAAGCCGGATGGTACCCAAATGTAGGAGGAAGGCACAAAACAAACTGAATTGGAAACCGAAGAATCTTGCGTGAGGGTGTCTTTAATGGCCACCACCCTAAAACAAATACTGTCCAACCCAAAACTCTCCAGATTAATGCTGTCTTTCCCGGTCCGCGAGGCAGACATTTTCAGCCAGTCTGTATACTTGCCGTTTCTTTGTTTGAGTTGCAGTTTATATTCTCTCACTCCGGAATACCAATAGCCATACTGATTCCAGTTGATGCTAATGAGTCTGCTTCCGGGCACGCTCTTCAGGTGAATTGAATTGGAAGGCACGCCTGCATCACCGGTCAATCCGCAATGGTCTTTAAACAGAATTCGATAAAAATACGGCGCGGCATGAGCATCGGCGGTATTGTCACTCGTGCTAAACCCTTTCACCTGTTTTACCGGCTGAAAAGTGCCCGGCAATCCGCTGCCTGATTTTTCAAGCACATAGGTTGCTCCCGGGTTGTATGCATAGTCAGATTTCCAAAAAACAGAAGGAAATGAGTCATTGGCTATTGTCACTAACGTTACCAATGCATTGCCATCAGGTTTACCATACAGGGGTTTTCCGCAGGTTTCATTGCTTCTGGAGCGATATACTTTATTTTTATGTACGGCCTCTACGAAGTAACAATAGGGTTGATCGCATTTCCAGCTGTCGGTATACACCAACTGATCTTTATCGATAATGGCACGGGTTTTAAAATTTCCGCCCGGTTCCTTGCGGAAAAGTTCATAATGACTCAGTTCATTGCCCCAGCCGTCATAAGACAACCATTTCAAATCCAGGTGATATTTTTGGGTTGACGTATCACGCAGTAACATAGAGCAATGGGACACGGCAAGTTTTCCCTGCTGGGCGCAGGTATCTTCCACTTTAAGACTGTAACAATACCTTTGATTACTTAAGGTTTGCGGCGGATAAGAAAACAAAAGTGAGGTATCATTACGTGAAGAGACACTGTTGCGGTAAATGTATTTTGTGCTGTCAAGGTAAACATGGTAGCGCATGAAATTACCAAGTATGGATTGATGCCAGTTCAACTGTATCGTACCCGGATCTTTCACCGTGATATAGGCAATTTCTGATGGTTTTGGGCCGGCTGTGTCCAGCACATATACACCCCTTGTTACCGTTGCTGTGCATCCTTTCACATCCCTCACATTGAGTGTAACTGCATGGTTAAATGGGTTTTTATATCTCCATGCGGTATTTTTTTGCGAAGAGGTATCCTTAAATGTTGTGGGATCGCCAAAATCCCAGCGGTAAGCCACAATGGGCCAGGCCGATGAGCCGGTAAAAGCAAATTGAACAGCATCCTTGGCACAAAAACTATCCTTTGAAGGTAAAAATGAAGGTACCGGTTTTTCCCAGACCACAAAAGAATCTATGGTGATACTGTCTTTGCAGCCATTGATGTTTTCCGCAATTAACTTGGTTTTGAATACTCCGGGTTTGCCGAACAAATAATTGGGGGCCGGCTGGTTTCGAATATCGATTTTACCATCGCTGTCAAAATCCCAGTAGTTTTTACTCACAAAACGGCTTTTATCGGAAAATCCAACAATCAATTCTCCGGCACAGCCCTCTGTTTTGCGTAAAAAGCGAGCAGATGTGTAACTAAAATTAGGTTCGGCTGTTTTATATACTTCTACGCTGTCAGAAGCATTGGCATAGGCAAAGCAACCGAATTTATCAGCCACAATCAACTTGGGATGAAACCGCTGGGTAGTGAGCGATTTATCGGTAACCCTGTACGTATGATACTGCCCGTTTTTAAGGCTGTCAGTAACCGTGCCGTCAGCATAATCGATATATGCCTTCACATAATCCTGGCTATTGTTATTAAAAGACACGGTGAGAGGTTCACAACCCCTGTTTCCGGAAACAGTGAGTCTGGGGATAGGTCCTATTACCTTAAAAAAACCCTTCTTTTCAATGGTATCATAGCAACCCAGGTAATTTTGAACTACGAGTTTTACATCATAGCCGGAACCCAGATTTTCCTTAAACGACTGGGTAATCAGGTCATTATTTTTAGAATATTGAGTAGAACCGTTGGAAAACGTCCACCAACTATTGATGGCACCGGGGGTGGTATTGAAAATTTTAACCAGTTTAGGTGCACAGTAAACTACAGAATCCGGAGAATACAAGGACGCCTTAAGTTTAAAAATATTGATGACTGTATTACTGGTGTCGGCACAATTTTGGTATTTCACAATCAGTTTCAATGGGAAATCTCCCATCTGGGTGAATGTTCCGTTGGGCGACCATGCGGTGCGGGAAGGTTTAATGATAACGCTTGGAGAATCGCATACCCAGCGCACACTATCGGCCCACCAGCTGCTCGCATTTCCAAAATTGACTGTATTACCGCGACAGCGGCCCATATAGGGAATGTTAATTCGGGATTTGATTCCGGACTCAATGTATGTTTTCCTTATCGAGTCTACGCAACCCGATCCAGTCTTGTATACAAGCCAACATTCGTATTCACCGCGCGCCAGCGTACTGCTAATTACAGGTTTTGTGGGGTCTGTGATAGGGAAACCGGCAGGATTGGTTCGTTTCCATAAATATTGAAACGCCGAAGAATTCCCATGATAATTCAAGTCTTTTAGCAGGTTTGCATTCAAGGTTACCGGCAATGGAGCACAGCCATAGGTTGGGCTTATGCTTGTTTTCAAAACAGCCCCGCTAACCTTAATCCTCCGATTGTGTTTGATGGTGAATTTACATTCCCCATTGGGTTTTTCGATGGTGTATTCAATCCTGTATATCCCCGGAAAACCAATCTGCATAAGGGATGAATCACCATATGACTGATAAATGATATTGACTGAATCCTGATGAAATGCCTTCCAGTAGGAAATAAAACCTTTTACCGGCTTCAGCTGGGTTGCCTTGAGCAGAAATTTCTGATTGGTGCACACTATCGTATCCGCCGTATTCAGCGCTACATCAGGTACCTCTACCTTCACCCATGCTTTTTTGGTTTGGGTATCGCGGCAACCGCGGTTGTTGCTAACAATCATGCGAACGGAATAAGTGCCGGGCAGGCTGTATTGAATTACGGGTTGTTCATCGGTTGAGGTGGTCAGTATTCCCCCACTGAGGTTATAAAAAGTCCAGGCAAACTGATTTTTGGTCCGGGGAGTACCGGGGCCCAGTTTGCTGGTGAAGGTCACCTTTTGAAAAGGGCAAGTAGGTGCCGGATTGTAAAAAAACTCGGTATCAATGGAACCACCCACCACCACATTTTTCTGATACATTGTATCAATGCAACCATTGGAGGATGACGCTATCAGACGGGCTGAGTATTTATTGATGCTGTTGGTTATATACTGATAATCTTTTCCGGTAGCTACATTAACAATACTTCCGGTACTGTCCCATATGGTCCATCGCCAAGTAGTGCTTGGGCCCAGCACGGATGTATTGGTAAACTGAACGGTATCCGGTGTGGCGCAATAAAATGGAACCGGTGTTGTAAAGCTGGCTTTAGGTCCGCTGATGATGGCCGCTTTTTTTCGGTACAGATAGCTTCTGCACCCCCCGTTTTCGCTGGTTACGGTAATATCTGCCGAACCGGTATCATTAAATTTACCCTTAACGGAGGAGCCGTTTGTCTGTCCACTATACCCCGCACCATTGATATTCCAGCTCACATTGCCCGCGCCTGTATTCGATACAGAAGCCGTAAACAAGCGATTGGCGCACAGGGTACTGGGGCTGTAGGATATGCTCATAATGGCGGTATCCCCATACCTCATAGCGTCAATATTCTCGTAAAAATACTTGCAGCCGGCTTTGGTCACCAGCATGGCTTTGTATGAATAAACGCCTGCTTTGTTATAGGTAACAAGCGGATTTCTTCCTGTCAGACTATCTGCGGTGGAACCCGGAACCCACCATTTGATAAAACCTACCGATTGGTTTGCACTGTCTATGGTGGGGGTAAAACGAACGGTCAGTGGGGCACATCCACCGGTGCGAGAGGGTATGGCCGAAAACACCACATCATCCCAAATACCGATGGTAGAATCCATCACCTTCTGTGACTGACAACCCCAGCTATCTTTCACGGTTATGTAAACGCGTTTATACCCCTTACCCCCCTGAGTGAAAACATGCCTGAATTCTTTGGGACCATTGCCAATAAACCGGGATTCGATAAGCCAATCGCGGTACACCACGTTTTTTGAATTATCGGTAATGGTGATGGTATCGGTAGCATTTCCACAAAGGGAAACTTTGCTGAAACCCACATCAATTATCGGATTATCATGAACACGAAATGCCCTTAATTTCTGCAACGGAACTATCACACCGCCGGAAGTAGTAACCCGCACTTCCACATCAAAAGTTCCGGGGCTGGTCATTACGGTGGCGTAATCCGAAGATCCGGACTGAAAGTTCCCCGCACCAATTTTCCACTCGTAATTGGAGCAGCCCGTACAATTTTTTACCCTCAGTTTTACAGTTTGAGGTATACACACATTAGGGGTCAGCACCTCAATGGAAGGAGTTTGGGCCAATAACACTGCCGGCATCAATCCGCCGATAATCAGCCAGCACCTGATAAAAATTTTCACACCCAACTGCATGGAGCTACCCTACAAAAATAGTACATTTGCCTTCAATAGAACAGAGTCTAAATTATGCGCTATATCATGACTATTTTGGCAGGCATTTCGTTGCTTTTTGCCTGCAATCAATCGAGTAAAAAAGACACGCCTAACTATAAGTTATTTGTGAGTGCCAGAGCAGCACAGGATTATCAGACGGCTATTACCGCATTATCCATGATGACTACCGAAGATTCAGCTCAATATCCCTGGGCTGTGGATTCACTTGCGTTTTATCACTTTTTTTATCTGAATATACCCGGTTTGGTAAAAAATCCGGCCACCGCGCTCCACTACTGTGACAAAGGACTTGCCTCCAACCCCAACAATGAATTTTTAACGGAACTAAAAGGAAAATTACTGTTGAGCCGCGGCAATGACAGTACGGCGATGATTTTATTCAGCTCGCTTTGGAATAAAAACCAAGATTACACATACCTCTGGGAAATGACATTTATTAATCTGGTCAAGGGCAATGTATCATATTGCGATTCCATTGTTAAAACAGTACTCAGCCAGCCTGAAGCCGCCACAAAAAAGGTACGATTAACCCACCCCGAGGCAGGCATTCAGGAATCGGTGGATGCAAGGGCTGCATTCCTGTTTTTTGACGGGCTTATGAAAAATAACAAAGGCGATTTTTTGGCAGCAGCCGAAACGCTGGGTAAATGCCTGGAGTATGCTCCCAATTTCTATCTGGCCCAGAAGGGAATATATGAAATGCAGCAGAGTGCTGCCGGAAAACCCAACCCATAATGAAGCGTAATTACACAATTTTTGCCGCCGTAATACTCATTTTCAGCAGCTGCGTGTCCAAAAAGCAAATGGATGAAGCCATCCGCAGCGAGCGCAACAATCAGGAGTTGAAATGGGCAACAATGGAGGAGAAAGTCCAGCAACAACAAAGAGAAATCGGTATTTTAAAAGACTCCCTGCGGGAAAAATCACTGTGGAAGTCGCAGTACATATCTCACCTGATGGATGGCTATGAAAAAGCGATATTGCTGAGGGAGATGAAAACCGCCACACTTTGTTTGCAGTTGCTAATCACAGAGGAACCCACCGCCTATCCATGGGCTTATGATTCCCTGGCATTTTATCACTATTTCTATGGCAACCCGGTTGACCTGGCCCGCAGCACCTCCTTGGTTAACTACATGATTGACAAAGGGCTTTCACTAGACAAAAGCAATCTTTATCTGCGGGAAATGAAGGCGCGCGTGTTGTTGATTGAACAGGATGACACAGGGGCTGTGGATGCGTTCCGTCAACTATTTAAAGAAACGGGTGATTACACCTATCGCTGGTATGAATTGTACATTGAAATAGCCCGCGGCAATGTAAAAAATGCCGAAACAGCCGTGCAACAAGTACTCAAATCGGATGTACCGATTACCAAAAAAGTGAGGTTGCATCACTTGCAGGAACAAATTCAGGAAAACCTGGGAGTGAAACCCTCCTTTTTATACCTGAAAGCGCTGGTTCAGCAGGTGAAGCAGCAGTATCAGCCCATGGCAAATACGCTGAAAGATGCTTTAAAAGCAGATCCCGGTTTTTATCTTGCAGCCAAAACCCTCCAGGAACTCCGGCAGGCAAGCCAAGGGGCTATCCGATAATCAGGATTCAGACAATACGCGTTTCAGACTGAATTCATCCTTGAGAACATGGTATGCCATTTCTGCGTAATAGCACAAACCATCAATAATGGGTTGAAAATCAGATGTTCTGAATGAGGAACCCGGTACCCGATATACCAGAGCGGCCACATTATCTTTCTCATTAAATGTAAATTTTCCGTACATAAGATTGAGATTTACCACCAGCATCTCCTGCAAAAACTCATCCCGCTTGAGGGTGGGTGCATAGCAGAACGGAACAGAAACCTGAAATACCGATTTGTCCTTTTCGAAAATAAAATAATTCCAGGGATTCGACTCCTGATCTTCCCACGCATCAAGGTATATGGGCATTTCTTCTCTTAACAGCATCCACTGCCCGGCTTCCTCGCCCCGGGTATCTTCGGGGTTAACACCCATGTCATGAATGGCTTTTTCAACAGTCTGATAAAGGTCCTGAAGTAACATGGCACAAAGGTAATCAAGCCCTACGGTATCACCTATCTTCGATACAATTCCCTGAGATCTGCATTGGAAAACTGCAGGTGCTTATCTCGCTGAAGTTCCGCTTGGTAAAGCAACTGACCTAATTCTGTAAGGAATGGCAGACCGGCCGTATCGTACTGATATTTGTCGTTATTTAATACATCATCCTCATTGCAGTAAATCACTGCTGTGAGGCAGAATTCAATATTATGTTGAAAATCCACAACATAAGCGCAATCTGCAAGCACCCCAAAAGCCCTTCCCACAACATTAAAGATTCGCATATCCGAGGAGTCGGGAAGTGGTGCACCTGTGCCCATCAACAGATATTTTTTATAGTGATCCGCATAACCATAGGATGGGTTCTGACACTCTCTGGGCCACATCCCCATGTATTTTTTCAGCAGGTCTGCATATTCAGGCTTGATGTTCCATCTTTTTTCTTCAGCAACGGACTCAGGAAGGTAAAAGGATATCAGCATTCTATGTAATTCATCCAGAGGCAGATAATTATTGAACATAAATGAGCGCGGAAAGGGATATAGGTTTCCCAGCGCATCATAATAACTGCTTCCCATGTACACATCCCCATAGGGGTTTTGCAGACGCATTGTGGCAGTCGCCGCCGGTTGCTTGTAGAGTGTATCCTTATCGCTAAAAAAACAGACAGGGTTTGTGATATATGCGCTCAGCGTATCGCAGGAAAACTCAAAACGCTGAATGATGCGAGTGTCATTAAATCCTTTTTTCTGAAGGTTTTGGGCAATGTAGTCATACCCCAAAAATTCATAGGTTCGGTTATACGATTCATTATCGCTCACCAGCATCATTTTCTTGATATAGGCGTCTAAACTTGGCCAACCTGAAATCTGTGAGAGATCGCGGCCGCTGCGGGTTTGACAATGCCAAGCACTGTCAAAACTGACGGGTGTTTCCGGCCTTATGCCATGTGATTCCAGTTCTGTCAATTTCTGCAAAGCAAGCAATGAGGCGGGAAATTTCACCAGACTGGCCGGGTAGAAATATTGACTTTTATTGAAATGGTAATAATGGGTGGTAACTAAGGGGATTCCTTTCCGGTTTCGGTCAATCTGTGAGAAAACAATCTGGTATCGATATTTTTCCGGTTGTTGCAATATTTGCTTGAAAACATTACTTCCCCTATTGTGGAAAAGCGATTCAAGCCATTTGGAGTCAGTCGGTTCAAATTCAGGCTGCGCCTTAATAAGGGTGGCAGCAAACAGGAGGGTAGCAAATACAACCGTTTTCAATCGACTGAATCTGCAACCAAGTTACAAAAAAATCACGGCTTTCTTACAAAAAGCATGTAATTCTGATTTTGATCCTGCCAATGGTATCCCAGACTGAAGGGCAGTGATTTCACCTTGGTACTGTCGGCATACAATTTGGCCAGGTCTTTTTGAAAGTGGCCCGAGGCGCTAAAGTTTTTCACAGGAATGGTGTATTTTCCGTAAAGAAAATAATTGAAGTCTTTAGCCAGAAAACGATAAGGAATTCCGGTATCATCCTGCAACAGTGAAACTGATTTTGCCTGGGTTAAATCTTTAATGGTGCTGAAAGTTTCGTAATGTAGCAGGTAGCTGGCGGCCTTCACAAATGTGTTGGCTTTGCCAAATTCCTCTATGTGTTTCACCATTTCAGGTCGGGCCTTAAGTCCACCCTTACCGCTAGTGCCAACATTGCTGATATCAGTATTGAAGTACTCCAGGGTTCTCACATCATCATACTTTCCGACGGGGCAGAACGTAAAACGAACCCCACTGATTCCCTTAGGATTCTGACTGCGGGGAACGGTTTTTCCGGCAGCATCAAGGGTAATGAGCTCCACATTCATCACTTCATGGCCTGTGCGGGCAAAAAAGACCATAAAAATCGGCACTACACCTTTAACGGCTGGGATTTGGCTGCCCATGTAGCTGGTAATAAAATAGCTTCTGCGGAAAATATCTCCCAGGGCTTTTTCAATGCTATTCAGATAATTCAATACCTGGGGCTGGGTCATTTTATCGAACGCAGGAACATCTCCCACCATTTCATTGGCAAGGAACAGGTATTTTTTGCTGTTGGGATAAAACTGCGCCACGTGCAGAAAATCGGGTCCTGAGAAAGGATAAAACGTGTTCAGATTTTCATCCACTTTGGGGTGCAACTCTTCTTTCGCCCATTTACGCATCACGCTGAGGCGGTTTTTTTCCATTTCTTCCCAGCGTTTACCAAACTGACTGGCGTGTTCTTTCACCTGCTTTACACTGTCATATTTTGCCATGCTGCTGCCACTGTTGGCCGGTAAACCTGAAATAAAACGGGCATAATCATTGAATTTGGGGTCAAATGCCGGCTTAGTTACCTTCACAGCGGTATCGGTTTTTACGGTATCTTTTTGCGAAGAGGATTTTTCAGTAGCGCCACCGCAGGATATCATGCCTAACATGGCAGTAGCAGTAAATAAAAACAGGTATCTTTTCATGTTGTGATATTTATTCTTAATTTGTTTTAGAATTTCGGTCAGTGCTGATGAAGTATAAAACTACACCCAACAGTGCAGTACCAAATCCAATGAGTGATTCTGTGGTTTTATTTATCAATTGAAAATGGCAAACCCAAATATTGGCCGCTATAAACAATATGGGGGTTACAGGATATCCTAAAGCCCTGTATCCATCGGGTTTACCGTTTTTAATACGAAAAACGATAACACCTGCAACCGTAAGAGTCGTAAATATGGTAAGGGTAAATCCGATGTACTGCATAATACTGTCAAAAGAGGCGGTCCAGAGTATAAACAATGCAAGTATTGTCTGAAAAAGTATGGCCCTAACCGGATTCCCTTTCTCACTGGTTTCGGACAAAATTTGGAATGCCGGAATTTTACCAAACATGGGCTGAATAACCCTTGGCCCTGCGATAATCATGGCACTGATGGTACTGATGAGCAAGACGCAAATCACGCCTCCCATAACCTTACCACCCCAGGCACCAAATATGTAGTTGGCGCTGATCATGCCCACTTCTTTGGGTTTGAAGGCGTTAGCTCCTTCTGTAGCCACCCTCATTTCGTCCATGGGTGCACTCATGATGAAAACGGTATTTAACAGCACGTAAAGAACCGTAACCAGTAAGGTTCCCCAGATGATACTTCTATTCAGGTTTTTCTCGGGTTTTTTCTCGGGTTCCACAATTTCACCTGCCAAGTAGGCGCTGGCGTTCCAGCCACTGTAGGCATAGCTTACATAAACCAGGTTTACGGCAAAGCCGGCTGTCATGATTTCACCCGCACTCAGGTCAGAATAACCGAGAGATATACCCTGGGCATTGCCGTAGAAGATGCCGGCCAATACGAAGACGGCAATCAGCAATACTTTGATGAGTGTAAATACTTTTTGAAACCGAACTCCGGCGCTGAGATTGGT